>PQAK01000001.1 GCA_003105225.1 Deltaproteobacteria bacterium
CCGTGCCGGCGCAGATCGACGAGGATCCGCTCCTTCCCGATGAAGACCGGGAGGCGCTCAACCGGCTGACGCGGCGGAAGGAACTGCCCGACGCCTTGTCGCTCCTGCGGCGCAACGCGGCGCAGGAGAAGCTCCTGTTCGCCCTGCCGGCGTTTTCCGCACGGCGGGAGATCCGGTTTTCCGTCCTGCGGGCGGATTCGGAAGGTTCGGTGAGGCGCCCTTCCCGGTATCTCCTGCATCTCCTCTCGCAGTTCGCCGGCCCCGGGGTCTTCGGCGAGGAGTGGGCGTCGAAGGCGGACGTCCACGTCCGGACGCTGCCGCGCTCCCCCTTTGCGATGCTGCGGGCGGACGGCCCCTTGAGCCGCAGGGAGGAGGCGCTTCGCTCGTGGCGGGAGGGAGTCCCGCCGAAGGAYGGGTCGGACGGGATTCCGTGGAAAAGGATCGTAGCGACCCTTTCGGAATGGGAGCGCCGGGTGGCGGGCGCCTCCCTTTTCCCCGGAAGCTGGACCGTGCCCCCGAAGYCGGAATGGAGCGCGACGGAGCTGGACGAACTCGCGCGCTGCCCGTACCGGTACTTCCTGCGGTACCGTCTCGGACTTTCCCCCGTGGAGGAGCCGGAGGAGGAAATGTCGCTTTCGCCCGCCGAGGCGGGGCTTCTCCTCCACGACATCCTCCAACGGCTGGGAAAGGAGGCCGCCGAAGGGAAGGGGTGGGGAGACGTCGCGCCCGCGGCGAAAAAGGCGTTCGCCCGCTTTGCGCGGGAGAATCCCACCGGCCTGCCGGGGCTGTTCCTCCTGCGCTGCCGCGAGATCGAGCGGGACGCGGCCGCTTTCGTGGAGTGGGAGCGGGGCCGCGCGGACGGCCTCGAAGCGTACCGGGTGGACGCCGTGGAACACAGGTTCCGGGTGGCGGCGGAAGGGGGGCTTCCCGCCTTCCGGGGGAGAGTGGACCGCGTCGACCGGGGCCCGCGGGGGGAAACGGAGATCATCGACTACAAGTACCGCGACGGGAAAAACGAAAAGGCGCCCCTCGAGCGGATCCTTCACGGGCTGGCCAGCCAGGTCCCCGTGTACCTGTCCTTCGCCCGGACGCTTTCGCCCCCCCCGCCCGATATCCGCGCATCGCTTTTGTTCCTGAAAAACGGGGTGAAGCCCGTGACGGTCGAGGGGGCGCAGTGGAAGGCCTTGCGGGAGGCGTGGGCCGGATCGCTTTCCCAATGGATCGCGCTGGACCGGTCGGGAGCGTTCCCGCCCCTGCCGCATCACCGGTTCAGCACCGCGGGGACCCCTTCCCCGAGATATTGCGACGCCTGTCTCTTCGCGGACCACTGCCGCGTGTCCCCGCGCTTCGAGGGGGTGAAGCGGGAGACGGAAGCGCTCGCGCGGCGCGTGAGCGAAGATCCCGCCCTGCGGGCGATCGGGGAGCACCGGTGGAAAGCGAACGCGTAAGGGCCGTCACGGAGTTTCGCCGCGACATCGCCGTGGACGCCTCGGCCGGCACGGGGAAGACGGCGACCCTGATCGCGCGCGTCATCAACCTGTTCCTTGCGGAACGCGGTCTCCTTCCCGACCAGGTCCTGCTCCTGACCTTCACCGACAAGGCGGCGGCGGAGATGAAGTCCCGGGTGGTGGAGGGGCTGGAGCTCCTGCTCACCGCCTGCCGGTCGGCTTCTTCCCCGGAGGAGGTGCGCGATCAGGTTGCGGCGTGGAACTCGCTCGTCCGGGTTCCCGTCGGGAACGGCGGGGACCTGGACGCGCTGCGCGCGCGCGTGGAAGAGCTGGTGGACGGCGTGGGGCGCCTCTCCGTCACCACGTTCCACTCCTTCTGCCGGCGCATCCTCCTTTCCTTCCCCGCGGAGGCGGGCGTCGACCCGAAGTTCGAAGTGCTTCCCGAAGGGGAGGCGTCCGACGCGTGGGACAGCGCCTTCCGCGCGTTCCTGCGCTCCGAGTTCGGGGGAGAGGGGATCGATCCCTCGTGGGAGCGGGTCCTCGCCGGCGCCCCGGGCCAGGACGCCGTCTGGTCGATGATCCGCCGCCTCTGCCTCTCCCAGCGGGACCTGCTTGCGGCGGGAGATCCCGATTTCGGCACGCCCGCCGATTTCCTCGCCTATGCGCGGGAGGAATACGCCCCCGCGGTGGAGTGGTTCCGTGCGTTCGTCGCCGGGATCGCGGACCCGGGACACGAAATGGTCCCGGCGCTGCGGCGCGCCCTCGAACTGCTGGAGCGGGCGTGGACCGAGGTCGCCCGCGATGACCTTTCCGCCCTCTCCGCGCTGGCCGCGGAAGGCGCGGGCGCCTTCGAATTCCGGGCCGACAAAACGAGGAGCAAAAAGATCTTCCCGCCGCCTCCGGGATTCACCCTCGCCCAGGCGCGGGATGCGCTGAAACGTTTCTGGCGGGAGCTGTCGGAGACGCCCGCGGGCGACGCGGCGGCCCGATTCCTGGTGAGCCGGGCCCGGGTGGCGCTGGAGTTCTATGCGAAGGCGAAGGGGAGCGGGCTCGATTTCATGGACCTGCTGCTGCGCGCGAACGGCCTGCTCTCCGGGAACCGCGACGTGGCGGCGTCCCTCTCGGGGCGGTTCCGCTTCATCTTCGTGGACGAGTTCCAGGACACGGACCCCTTGCAGGCGGACATGCTCGCATCCCTTTCCGCCGACGGGAGGCCCGGCCGGCTGTTCGTGGTCGGCGATCCGAAACAGTCGATCTACGGCTTCCGCAGGGCGGACATCCAGGTCTACGCCCGTTTCCGGGAAAGGATGCTCTCGCAGTCGGGGGAGGGGATCGCGCTCGTCAGCAACTTCCGGAGCCGGCCCGACCTGATCGCATCCGTGAACGGCCTTTTCGGGCAGGTCCTTGCCGGCGGCGAGGATTTTTCCCCCGCGTATGTGCCGGTGCATTCCCATCGGCAGGACCCGGGCGATAGCTCCCCGGTGACCCTGTACACGCTGGGAGAAGAGGTCCGCGAGGCGGAATTCGCATGCGGGCTGGTGCAGGGGATCGTGGGGAAGGTGAAGGTGGGAGGGAAGGGGGGCGCGCCCGAGCGGGCGGCCATGTTAAAGGACATCGCCGTCCTGTACCGCTCGGACACGGGCGGGGAGGTGCTCTCCGCCTTCCGCGAGGCGTTCGGCAGGGCGGGGATCCCCCTGGTGGTGCCTCCGCGGAAAGGGTTCTACGCAAGGCAGGAGGTGCAGGATCTCCGGATCGTACTTTCCGCCGTCGACGCGCCGGCGGACCTCTCCGCGCGGTACGCCGCGCTCAAGACGATCTTCTTCGGGCTGCGGGACGAAGAGATCCTGCCGCTGTATGCCGCAGGCGGGCCGCCCCCCTCGAACGGGGTCCGCGACGCGCTCGCGCTTCTCGCGCGTCTATCCGCAAGCCGCGGAAGGGCGTCCCTGTCGAGCCTCCTGGCCGAACTCTACCGGGAATCGGGGGTGGAATTCGTGGCGGCACGGCTCCCCGACGGGGACCGGATCGTCCAGAACCTGGCGAAGGCGGCCGGGATGGCGAGGGCGTTCGAGTGGACCGGCGGTTCCGTCAAGGCGTTCCTGGCCGACCTGCGGCGCAAAACGGAGGAGGACCGGCAGGAAAGCGAGTTTCCCGCGTTCGACGAGGGGGAGGACGCCGTGCAGGTCTCCACCATCCACGCCTCGAAGGGGCTGGAATTTCCCGTCGTGATCCTGGCCAACCTCTCGCGGGGAGGAAGAAAGACCGTGGAGGGACTGCGGGTGGACCGGGTCCGGCGACTCTCCGCGGTGATCTTTCCGGGGTTCAAGACCTTTTCCGCGTTCCGGCGGATCCCCATGGGCGCGGGGACCGTGACCTTCGAGCAGTGGGAGCAGGCGAAGCAGGATGCGGAGGAGGTCCGCCTTCTCTACGTCGCGGCGACCCGCGCGCGCGACCGGCTCTACCTGGTGGGGGGGGCCAAGGGAAAAGGTTCGAAGCAGGCGGACGCCCTCCGGGAAGGGCTCTCCCGCGCCGCGGACGSCRGGGAGGGACTGTGCGCCGTGACCGGGCTCCCCGGCAGGCGCCGCGTCTTTCCCGCCGGGGGGGAACTGCTCGAAGTCGCCGTAGCAAAGCCGCCGGCGGTGCGGGAGACTTCCCCTCCCCCGGCGTTCGACCTGTCGTTTGTCGCGGATTGGCCGGCCCCGCCCTCGACGCCGCTGCCCGTCCTGCGCGAGCCGATCTCCCTCAAGGAGTTCCACGACCGGGAGAAGGGGAAGCGGTTCGGCGAGAAGGTCCACCTTGCGCTGGAGGCCGCTCCCCCCGTATCCGCATCCTGGCCCCCGCCCGAGCCGCCGCCTCCCGCCGTTTCCTGGGGAGAAGGCGAAGAGGCCCGGTGGGAGGAGATCCGGCGGAAGATTTCTTCGAGCGCATTCCACGGGGAGCTGCGCGGGATGTCGCTTGTGGGTACGGAAGTCCCGCTGCTGGCGTGCGGGAACGACATGGCGAGGGAGGAGCGGGCGGACCTGGTCGTCCGCGCGCCGCGTCCGCCGGGGGGGGGGGCGCGGCAGGATGCGGAGCATTGGGTGATCGACTACAAGACGGGGCGCAGGGAAAGGGAAACGGAGGAAAACTACCTGGGGCAGGTGCGCGCGTACATGTCGATTCTCTCCGGGGCCTGGAAAGTCCCGGTCCGTGGATTCATCTGGTACGTCGAGACCGGCGATGCGGTGGAGGTAACGCCTACGAAGCCCCCACGAGCCGGATAAGGTCGTTCGCCTTCTTCCGGAGCTCTTCCGTGAACTCGACGGTGTGGACGGCCTTGAAGTGCTCGGCCATCTTCCGGTCGATTTCCTCTTCCTTTTCGGCGCGGATCTCGAACGCGCAGTTGAACCCCATCGCCCGGCAGGTCAGTCTTTTTTCCATCGCCCACCTCCGTTGCGGGATCCCGTTGTCGTTGCGGCAATGTATCCAGGCCTGTTTATATAGTACCCGGAAACGCGCGGGCGCTCAATGTGAACAATACTTAGGGACGTTCTTAAAGAAACCCTGGCGGAAAATCTTCTCAGTGGATGGATTTGGAGGGGAGGGAAACGGGGACGGGTGATTCCATGCCGTGGAATTCGTAGTGCGGGGTGTACCCCTTGGCGAGCACCTTCAGGTGGCGGACGACGCTGGGGCGGTCTCCCTGGATGGCGAAATCGATCAGGAGATTGAGCTGGCGGTTCCAGTCCGCGGGCATGTGCCCGTTGCCGATCATCTTCATCACCTTCGGGTGGGAGGTGCGGACGACGTCCTCCCCCTCGACGACCAGCTCCTCGTGGAGCTTCTCGCCGGGGCGCAGGCCCGTGAAGACGATCTCGGCGTCCACGCCCAGCTCCTTGCCCGACAGGCGGATCAGGTTCTTCGCCAGGTCGACGATCTTCACCGGCTCCCCCATGTCCAGGACGAAGACCTCTCCCCCCTCCCCCATCGCGCCGGCCTGCAGGATCAGGCCCGCGGCCTCCGGGATCAGCATGAAGTAGCGCGACGCCTCGGGGTGGGTGACGGTGAGCTTCCCCGTCGTTTCGAGCTGCCTGCGGAAGATGGGGATGACGCTGCCCACGCTGTCCAGGACGTTGCCGAACCGGACGGCGACGAAGGTCGTCTCCTTCCCCGCACCGTTCATGTTCTGGAGGATCAGCTCCGCCACGCGCTTGGTCGCCCCCATCACGTTCGTGGGGCGCACCGCCTTGTCGGTGGACACGAGGACGAACCGCTCCACGCCGTACTCCGCGGCCGCTTCCGCGACGATCCGCGTGCCCAGGACGTTGTTTTTCACCGCCTCCACGGGGTGATACTCCATCATGGGGACATGCTTGTAGGCGGCCGCGTGGTAGATGATCGAGGGCAGGTGCTTGGCGAGGATCTCCTTGACCCGCCACCGGTCGCGGACATCCCCGATCACCGGCACGATGGGGACATTGGGAAACGTTTCATGCATCTCGTTTTCCAGGTCGAACAGCGAGCTCTCCGCAGCCTCGAACATCACCAGCCGGGCCGGTGACAGTTTCGCGATCTGCCGGCACAGCTCCGAACCGATCGACCCCGCGGCGCCGGTCACCATCACCGTGTGCCCCGTGATGTCGCGGCGCAGCAGCTCCGCGTCGAGCGACACCGGGTCGCGCCCGAGGAGGTCCTTCAGGTCCACGTTGCGCAGCGCCCTGACGCTCACCTTGCCGTCGATCAGTTCCCCCACTCCCGGCAGGATCCGGAAGCGCGAGGGGATCTTCTTGCAATGCTCGACGATGTGGCGCACCACCGAAGGAGGAGCCGAAGGGATCGCGACGATGACCTCGTCGACCCCGTGCTTGCGGCAGAGATCCTCGATCTTCTCATGCCCGCCCAGCACCTTCAGCCCGTGAATCCGGGTGCCGATCTTGGCCCGGTCGTCGTCGACGAACCCCACCTCGATCATCCCGAGAGAGGGATTCTCCCGGATCTCGCGCGCGATCATCTGGCCGGCAAGCCCCGCGCCGACGATCAGCACGTTCCGGTCGGATTCCCGGCGAGTGCGCCCGAACGCCTCCCTCCCCGCGCGGATGACGAAGCGGGCCCCGAGGACGATGACGAGCGTGTTTCCCCAATCCAGCAGGTAGATCGACCGGGGGACATGATATGGCCCCCACAAAATAATGACCGCGCCCGCGAACAGGGCCGATCCCAGCGTACACCCGCCGACGATGGGGAGGACATCCCTGATCGACACGTACCGCCACCAGCCGCTGAACAGGCCGAATGAGAGAAACCCCAACGCCTTGGCGATCAGAAGCACAGGCATCGTTCCGATGATGACGGTACGGTATGGATCGGGAATTTGGAAATCGAACCGGAGGAGATAGGCCAGGTGAATGGCAAAGATGAAGATCGCCATGTGGAGCAGGAATTTCACCGCCACCCGATAACGCATGGCGACATCGACCGGCCCTGATAAGAAGGCAACCGCCTTTTCCCGGAAATCTGTCAGCAACCGCATGTTCATAAGAGGGTTTGCCGGCAACTCCTCGAACTATGACGTTCAGCCATGACGACGACATCTCGGGGTGACGGAATGATTACATAGTCTCATTTATTTCTTTCAATCCGCAATCGTGTTGTCGGCAGGAATGGAAATATCTTTTTATAACCTTCAAATCACTACGATATCTTTCTAAATTTTTAAATCGGCACCAACCAGCTGCATTATTGTATCGACGATATTCCTTGAACTTATATAATAGTTTTCCTCGAGTGACCGGCTGGCCGGAGCCGGAATATCGGGAAGCGTCACCCTTCGGATCGGGGATTTCAAACAGCCGATAGAATTCTCCGAGATAACGGCAGAAATTTCGGCGGCCAATCCGCACATCTTCCATCCGGGGTCCACGATGACGGCCCGGCCCGTTTTTTCGACCGATGCCAGGATCAGATCGACGTCCAACGGTTTCACCGTTCGCAGATCGACCACCTCCACATCGATACCGGACGGCTCGAGGGTGGAAGCGGCTTTGACCGCCTCTCCGACTAAATAGGACGATGCGATCACCGAGACGTCCTTTCCTTCCCGCCTCACGATCCCTTTCCCGATGGGAACCGAATACAGTTCCTCGGGAACATCATCTTCGGTGTTGTACAACCAGCGGTCATCCACATACACCACCGGGTTGTCGTCCTCAATGGCGGCCACCATCAATCCCTTTGCGTCATATGCGGTCGACGGCATGACAACCTTCAGACCGGGAGCATGCGAAAACATCGCGTGCAGCGCCTGCGAGTGCTGGGCCGCCTGTTCGCCGCCTCGATTGATCACTCCCCAGAAGACCACCGGAACGGAAACCTTCCCGCCGTTCATGTACGACCAGTTGGCCGCTTCGTTGACGATGGGGTCGAAGGCGTACAGCATGAAGTCCATCCTGGGATGGACGGCGATCGCCCGCATCCCCGCCAGCGAAGCCCCGATGGCGGCCCCGGTCATCGCGTTTTCCGATACCGGCGTATCGATCACCCGTTGCTCGCCGAATTTCTTTATCAATCCCTGGGCGGTGTTCCCGACGTACCAGGGACTTTTCACCCCCTGCCCGATAAGGATGACGGATGGATCCCGTTCCATCATCTGGGTGAGCGCCTCATTGATCGCGAGGCTGTAGGTCAGCCTTCTAGTTTTTATAGACATACAGGCTCAACTCCTCTTTTTTGGGGAAGGAACTGTTGCGTGCGAAGTCCTGCGCTTCGAGAACTTCATTTTCCGCTTGAGCCTGGATCTCCTTCAGTTCGCGCAGCGAGGCGATGCGTTTCTTCAGGATGTGCCGTTCGATCCTCTTGATGGGATCCTTCCTGCGCCACTTTTCGATTTCCGCCGGCGGACGGATATCCGTATGGCTCCCCTGGATGTTGTCGTCCGGGCCGACATGACCATGCATCCTGTAGGTCATGCATTCCAGGAAGACGGGGCCCCTCCCCTTGCGGCAGAGATCCACGGCCTTCCGGGCGGCGCCATGAACCTCGAGGACATCGTTCCCGTCGACCCGATGGCTCTGTTCGCCGAAAGGAATCCCAAGCTCGAAGATCTTGCGGCTGACACGGATTTCATCGATCGGGAGATGCGTGGAATAGAGGTTGTTTTCGCATACGAAGAGGATCGGCAATTTCTTCAGCGCCGCGAAATTGAGCGATTCGCAAAGGACCCCTTCACCGGTGGCGCCGTCTCCGAAAAAGCTGACGGCGACCCTTCCGTCGTTCCGGGTTTTCGCGGCGAGCGCCGCCCCTAGCGCCAAGGGGATCGTCCCCGCCACGATGGGAGCGGACCCCATCATCCCGATGGAAGGATCGACGAGATGCATCGACCCCCCCCTTCCGCGAGAACATCCCGTCTCCCTGCAGAAAACCTCCGCGACCATCTCGTGCATTTTGCCGCCCTTGGCCAGGAAATGCCCGTGGGAACGGTGATTCCCGAATATGTAATCTTCCTTCTCAAGGGCGGCGCATACACCGGCGGCCACGGCTTCCTGCCCGGTGCACAAATGCACGGGGCATCGGATCTCCCTGCTGAGGATCGGAGCGATAAAACTTTCCTCGCACACCCGTATCCGAACCATCGTGCGGTAAAGATCGATCACCGTATTACTGTCCGGCTTCATTCGCCCTCCCCAGGAAATCCAGATACTCGCGATCCTCCTTCTCCAGACGCCACCCGACGGCTCCTGCGTTTTCGGACACCTGTTCTTCGGTCTTGACGCCGACCAGGGCGCACGATACCGAAGGTTGTTCCAGCACCCACCGGATGGCCACCTGGCTCGGTGTCCTCCGATACTTGGTCGCCATCTTGATTACATTCTCGACGATTCCCGCATAGCGAACCAGGTTTTTCCTGAATTCCGGATCCGTCTCCCTCGTATCGCGCTCGCCGAAACGGCTGGCTTGGCCGTACTTCCCGGACAACAATCCCCTGGCCAGCACGCCGTATACCAGGGTGGCGATGCCTTGCTGCCCCTGGTAATCCGCTAAATCTCTCGTCGTCTGCCGAAACACCAGGCTGAACGGCAATTGGGCGGAATCCATCTTTCCCGATCCCGGGATCCTGCGAAAATCGGAGATCGGAAGATTGGAACACCCGATATACCGAATCTTCCCCTCTTCCTGCAAACGAAGCAGCGTCTCGAAAACAGCTGGCAGCGGTGTCACACCGTCATGCCAATGGAGTTGATACAACGGGATGCAATCCGTCCGCAATCTCCTCAGGCTCCCCTCCAGAGCTTTTCGGATATAGCCGATGCTGCAATCCTTGATCGTCCTGCCGGATTCATCCCACCGGACGCCGAATTTCGTCGCCACAATGACGTCCTTGATCCTGCCCTCCAGCGCCCTCGCCAAGATTTCCTCGGAATGTCCAAAGCCATACACATCTGCCGTATCGAATAACGTGATCCCCGAATCCAGCGCCCTGCGAATCGCCGCTATCGACTGCGGGTCCTCCACGGCGCCATACCCGTGGCCGCCGATCGCCCATCCTCCGAATCCGACAACCGAAATGATTACACCGGCATCTCCGAGCTTCGTGTATTCCAAGGCTTAACGCCTCATGCCTTTCAGAAACGGGTGATACTCCCCCTTCATGGGCGATTCTTTCGCATTCCCTATCTCATAAACGGTTTCAATGGAGGGTTTCGCATCGTCGAGGCCGAAACCGTTCCCCGCAAGGATCCGTTCGTAACTAACCGTGTGGAGATCGCCGAACCCGTCCGAGAATTCGATTTCCTTGCCATTGACCGTGATGGATCGATAGGTCGTTTTCCCGCGGCTCCTGGCATCGTCCGGCAAATCCTCCCCGTTGATGGACAGGAACCAGCGAATCCTGGCCCGCTCCAGTTCCAGAAACCCGGCCGCCTTGGTCACCTGCGAGAGGTGCACCGCGCTCCACTGGACCTTTCCGAAGATCCATTGCAGCATGTCGAAGAAATGCACACCGATATTGGCGGCGATTCCCCCCGATTTATCCATGTTGCCTTTCCAGGATATGAGATACCAGTGGCCGCGGGAGGTGATGTAGGTCAGATCGATTTCCGCCTTCCGGTCGAAGGGCTCCCTCTCCATTTTCGCTTTTAGCTCCTGGATGGCGGGATGCAGCCGCAACTGGAGGATGGCATTCACTCTCTTCCCGTTCTCTTCCTCCATTTCCTTCAAGGCATCCACATTCCAGGGAGCAAGGACGAGAGGCTTTTCGCAGATCGCATGTGCGCCGATCCTCAAGGCAAATCGTATGTGGGCATCATGGAGGTAATTCGGCGAAGCGATGCTGACGTAATGGATTTTTTTCTCCGGCCCCTGGCGCTTGAGCTTTTCCGCATGACGATCGAACCGCTCGAACTCCACGAAGAAGTCGGCTTCGGGGAAATAGCTGTCGATGATCCCGACGGAATCATATTTATCCAACGCCGCCACCAGGCGGTTCCCCGTCTCCTTGATCGCCTTCATGTGACGTGGTGCGATATACCCTGCCGCGCCGATCAGTGCGAAGTTTTTCACCCGTCTCTCCTCGGTATCTCCGGATTATTTCGGAAACCAAACGCTGCCGGGCGATTCGACCGCCACGGCCTACTCTTCGGCATTCCGCGCCGATACGATATTCAACATCTTCCGTGCGGTAAGCAACAATATCTTGACGTCCACCAGGAAAGAATGCTCCCGGGCATACTTGACACGCAGGCGGTTCTTCTCCGGTTCGATCTCGCGCAGGTATTTTCCATCGACGTCATGGTCGCCGAGGATCCGGTCCAGGTTGATGAAGTGGAGGGAGGCATAATCGGTGATTCCCGGCTTCACGGAAAGGATGATCTTTTCCTCGTTGTTGTACAGCATCGTGTACCGCTCCACCTGGGGCCTCGGCCCGACGATGCTCATGTCCCCCAGCAATACGTTGATGAATTGAGGAAGTTCATCCAGCTTGTACTTTCTCAATGAAGCACCGAACTTCGTAAGGCGAGGATCGTTATACGCCGTGGAAGGGCCGCCGAGGTGTTCCGCGTCGGGGACCATGGTCCGGAATTTCAGGATCCGGAACGGCTTCCCGTGCAGTCCGGTTCGTACCCCGCGGTAAAACACCGGCCCCGGCGATTCGCACTTGATCCGGATCGCAATATACAGCAGGACCGGCGACAGGAGAACCAGCAACACCAGAGATACGACGATATCGAACGACCGCTTCGCCATGAAAGTCCGGATGCCCGGGTCAGCCCTGCCGTCTCCCCGGCTGCCGCATGGCAAATACCATGATCCAGCCATACTTGCCGATGGTCCGATTCCCGAGAATCACGGAATCGATGCGTTCCAGCAACCCGGAAAGAGACTTGAACAGTACCGTTTTTCTGAAGGGAACGGCCGCAAGGACCGCCAGGTGGAAGAACGTCACGCGCACATCGCCGAAATTCTTCCTTGCGCGCTCCAGGTCCTGCACGCCGAGGATATGCTCGACTTCCCATTGCGTCCGGAGTTGGGGGGTCCGTTTCCGGTACCACCGGATCAGCGGATTATGGCGCAACGCTTCCGTGCAGATCACCTTTCCGCCCGGCTTGAGGATGCGGGCCAGCTCCTCGTATGCCGCCGGGAGGTCCAGATGGTGGAGGGCGCCGTATTCATGGATGAGATCGAACGTTCCGTCGGCGAACCCGGTATGTTCGGCGTCCATGACCTTGAATTCGCATACGGCGTCGACTCCGGCGGACCTTGCCAAGCCCCGCGCGTTTTCTATCGCGACCGGGCTGATGTCGATCCCGACAACCTTCGACGCCCCCCGCAGGGCCATGTCGACGGCGACCTCGCCGTTTCCGCAGCAGTAATCGAGGGCAACCGCGCCCCGGATCCCTTCCAGCAGTAGTGCATCCCGGTAGGCGGTGCTTGACCGCGTGATGCTATAGAATTTCATGTTGCTGAAATGCCGCTCGAACTCCCGCTCCCCTTCGACGTATTTCCCCTCCGACTGGTCGGGGGACGCGTCGGTCCGGTATTCATACGCTCTCACGATCGACCTACGGCGGTCCGAATGCTCGATTTCCTTGATTTTCCGTTCCTCAAGCGGCATCTATGATTCCTTGTCCTTTATTGCCTGCAATAGCAGTGACTCCATCCGTTCGGCGAGCACCCGCATGTCGAACTCGTTTTCCACGTACCGGCGGCCTCGCGTCCCCATCTCTCTTCGCTCCGCCGGACTCATCTCTAGCAGCCTCTCCAACGCTTCGACCATCGCATCCGGATTTTCGGGAGGAATGCTGAACCCCGCTCCGGACTCGGCAACGGGATCGTTCGGCGCGTTTCCGGAGAATATAACGGGTCTTCCTGAGGCAAAATAATCGACCAGTTTGTTAAGATTCATTCCAAAACGGTATATTGACGAATCAGTAACGGATGCAATTAAAATATCGGATTCCATCTGAAGTCGAGGCACATCCGATTTCGCCACGCAATCACGAAACTCTAAATTCGTTAATTCATTTATTGATGCTTCCCGCTTGCATTCATGCCGTTTCACTCCATCTCCAACGATTACAAAACGAAATGCGTTATTTCCTTTTTGCTGCAGAATCTTTGCTGACCTCACAATGGTTATCACATCATGGGCAGCACCAAATCCGCCGACATACATCACGACAAGCGGGAGTCTCTCTCCACCGTCATACGCCTCAAAGCCGGTGAACCGCTCAAAATTCACACCGTTGGGGATCCAGGCAACTTTCTCCGGATTGCCGTCACTATCAGATACATGATCGAAGAGGAATGGGATCACAGCGGAAATGCGCTGAGAATTGCGATAAAGGAATTTCTCGACAAAGCGGAATGCATGGTATACCGGGCTTCTCATGGAAAGCACGCCATTGTCGACCAATGAGATGGGCCAAACATCTCTCACCTCGAAAACAAATGCGGCTCCTTTCCTTCTGGCGATTTTCCAAGCGACCCAACCGGTTCCAAGCGGCACGGAAGGGCCGATGACCACATCCGGTTTCTCCGAAAGGATACGGGCGACCTGAGTGGAGCGCCAGGCATTCGAGAGCATATTCGCCCCCCGCCCCCAGCCGTTTCCGGTGTAGGGAATGGTTCGCAGCCAGACAACCCGAATCCCGTCGATCTCTTCGATGCGCCATTTCTCATTCGGGGACAAGCGCTCCACATGCGTCCAATGACAATAGCTGTTGTTGAACATCGTGACCTGATGCCCGCGTTTCACCAATTCCCGGGAAAAGTCGTAGGTTCTCGAGGATTGACCTCGAGGTTGATCGTAAGCGGACAGGTACCAGATATTCATCCTCTGCATGAAAACCTCATGGATATCGAATCAGCTGTATAGTTTGGGAATGTCGTTGATCCGTTTTACCGTCGAGGGAAAATCGAGATTCAGAATATCCGTATACCATTTGATGGAAGCGTAGCGCGGCCGATTTTCTTCCATGACATACCGCAGGCCCTCTTCACGGCTCAGCATTCCTTCGCGAATCTGATTGCTCCGGAAGGTATCGTATTCCGAAAACCCCGCCACGGTGTAATAGATATAGTTATATAAAGGGGCCGTCCCATCGCCGATGCGCCATGTGGTTTTCGTATCCACTGCGGTCTCCCATTGATATTCTTCAAGAACCAGTTTTTCGATTTCCTTTTCGTCCCACCGGTAATAATCGAACAAATGGTAGTAATCGCGATGCGGGATAATCGACCGGGAGACAAACGAGCCTAACGTGTCCCAGACGGATCCATTCAGGTATCGGGGATTTTCCAGGATGATTTTCCCGACGCCTCGAAACAACATTGCCTGCCGCTTCAGGGAAAGGGAATAGATCCGCTTCTTGTTGTGATCCGGGGGAACGCCGAGGAATCCGACCTTGAAATCCGTGTTTTCCAAGGGGTTGATTCCCCAGATATTGAGACGTATTCCGGTCTGCCTCTTGACCTGATCCGTGTAATAGAAAAAGAATTTATCCCCCGCCATGAACAAGGGCACGATTCCCAGGTGCGGTTTTCTCAGCCACGCCAGGATATTTTTCCGGATATTTTCACGTTTCCACGCGATATCGGCGGAAACAAGGATGTTCTCCACGCCGAGCTTCCCGCACACCCGGGCGATATTCCGCCGGGCAAGGTCGTTCACCATCCCCCAGTCGTATGTGAATGCGATCGGATTGAGCTTCAGGATGTTCCTGGCGATATGCAGGGTATAGGTGCTGTCCCTTCCCCCGCTGTAGGGAATGATGCAATCGGGACTGCCGTCCGACCTACGGTAGGGTTCGACCAGCTCAAACAGCTCCTCGATCGGCTTCGGCTCGTTCTTGATCCTGTAGTTGTTGCAGTAATTGCATACCCCCGCTTCATCGTACTCGATAAACGGGAACGTTTCCGGAAGGAGGCACTTGCTGCATCTGCGAAGCGCCTTGATCCGTTCCAGATTGAATTCCAATAGGGCCGATTCCGTCAGCGCTTTCGGATGAACTGCGATTTTGGCCGGATCGAGGATCAATTCTCTTTGTGGCTTTCCGTCGGATATCGATTGCACCATGATTTTGTAAGGCGCAGTTGTGACGGAATTCCCGATGGGGCCGTTGGGCCCTGTGGAAAAAGAAAACTCCTGCAACCGGAAGTTATCCAAACCCAGGACAAAACCGGTGCCTGGAACCACTTGACGTATGCAATTCTTCCCATTTCGACCCAAACGCATGACTTGCGCCAGCTTCTTCAGGAAATATTCTTCCGAAGCGAAAGCGAAAAGACCGGCATCATCGGTCAAAACGTACAGGGAGCCGTTATTCGTGGCTACGGCAAGCAGGTTGAGGTCAACCATTAAAAACGCGGCGGCGACAGTGCCAAATATTTCCGTCACCGTTTTTGAGACTGCGGCAGCGATATCCCCGCCATCCCGGAGGTATTTCCGGATCAACGCAAGCATGACTTCCGTATCAATCTCATACGTTCTTTGAATCTCAGGATACCGTGACCACAGTTCGGTCTCGTTAACGATAATTCCATTGTGAATGCCGATGACTCCGTCTTTTACTACCGGTTGATTGTTTTCGTCGTTGAGTTGGGACCCGTTTGTGACAAGCCTGGAATGCCCCATCACCGCGAACGTGCTTTGTTTCCCTGCCGGGCGTTCGAGCTTGGTTGATCCGATCATCCGATCCACTTGATGCGTCAGTTCCTTCCTGCTCAGGAGATAGCTCAGCGGGACGGCGCCCTTGAAGACCTGCAGTTCTCCTTCCGATTCGTTCCTGAATACAAGACCCGAGGAATCCTTGCCGCGAGACTCCGACAAACTCGCCAGCGTCGCCAGGGCCTTCTTGATGAACGCCGGGCCATAACCGGACCCTTTATGGACGCTTAATCCGAATATTCCGCACATGGTATGCGCTCATTCACCCATTTTCACTTGCTTCGAACGCCCCGAAATACGATGTCCGTGAAGGTTTGAACCAGATACCGAACGTCCGTCCGAAGGGGTTGATCGCAATAGCGCCTCAAATATGCCAGCTCCATTGCCGCGATGCTCTCCAATCCGTTTGTCGTCTCGTCGAATATGGGGGGAATGAGTCCCGGCTTGATTTGAACATACAAGTCATAAAGCTCTCGTGGGTACAGGCTCAAGAAATGCCGGCTCGTCGCCCTCATTCCCACCAATTTCACATCCCCGCGCAACCAGTCGAAGACCTGCGGCAATTCATCGAGCCAGTATTTTCTGAGAAATCTCCCATACTCGGTCAGGCGGAAATCATTGGCGAACTTTCCGGTCGGCGCCAGCCCATTATCCTCGAATATCCGCTTCTGGAGAAACTCGCTGTAAGGAAACATGGTTCGAATTTTATGGGTGCGGACAATTCCGCCGTCCAGTCCCACTTTTTCCAAAGCCACAATGGGATAGTAAGAGGGCTTTTTATTCCGGACGGGAGACGCAACGCGTTGAGCGAGGAGATACGCATCGACTTTTCCAGGGGATTCCGCAATCACTCTCATCCCGCAGTAGGAGAGTCGACCCCAGATTTCGACCTTCGACAGAATCCGGTTTTTCCCCTTGGTGATCGCGAAATACAGGGCGTTCAGCCATGGAATTTTCGGGAATGCGCGGTGCCAAATGAAATGAAGAATGAACACGGGCCGATAAAGCCATCCCGTGTAACGGTCCTTTAATCGATTTATGACGTTTTCATGGGGCACATACCGGCCGACGAAATAGCCTCCCATGGGAATCCGTTCTGTGCATGACAGAAAGAACCGATTCAACCGGCGGACATCGTTCAAGCGGACGCGGCTGACGAGTAAACCCACCGGCACGGAGTTGAGCGGGGCCGCGGCCGGGATTGTTTCCTTCATAATCAGAGCGTCCCCCATGCCTCCCTGACCCACAGGCAGATTATTTCCTATGTGTTCGACAAGGGGCTTGTCCAGCTCGGAACGGATCTGATCCATGACCGCTTGAGTATCGATCGGAGGCATCCCCGCCTTAGCGAAATCCGATCCGCCGGGAGGATCATCGGAGATCCGCTCCCCGAAGGGAGACGCGCCCGCGGGGGACTGTTTCTCCGGAAGCTCCCGCGTGAAGGGAACAGAAACCAGAGCATCGGTAAAAATGAAAAGGAAGTAACTTGTCCACAAGGCATCCAGCGGAACCGCGAGAAAACCGCCGATCCTGCTTACGATCCATAAAACGAATCCCATAACCCCAGCGGATTTCGTGTGCGATGCCATAAGATACGTGAAATATCTTTGTGGATATTTATGGGCATATTTATCCGTAAGAAATACAGCGATCATCCAAGAGAATGCGGAAATCAAAATGAGAACCCCTGCAGGTCCTCTGCCAATAATCGTCACGGCAAAAATCGACGATACCACGAGGAGAATAAATCCGATGGCCGTCCGGATCTTTACATTCCGCACGAATGGAACGTAACGATATCTATGCTGCATTTAATTACCTGCTTTTTAATTCTCTGTAGAAAACCTTGCCAACCGCAAGATCTTCAGGCAAGGGCGCATCCTCATCAAGATCCAGGCACCGAAGGACCCCTTTATCCATTTCCCTGTACCTGAGACCGCTTTCCGGGCAAACGTAGGTACCTTCCGAATCCGGATCCTTGAGAACATGGCCATGACGGCTCATCCACCCTTTTTGACGTGCCGGGACTCCGATCATAAGAGCATAATCGGCGACATCTTTCGCGATGACCGCGCCGGCAGCAATAAACGCATACCGCCCTATGGTAATGCCGCATACAACGGTTGCATTAGCACCGATAGAGGCCCCACGTCGGATCAGAGTTTTTTCATATAATGATTTTCGAATAACTTGGGATCGTGGATTTGTTACGTTGGTTAACACGCACGACGGACCGAGGAATACATCATCCTCAATGACGGTTCCCTCATAGACCGATACGTTATTCTGTACCTTGACGTGATTTCCGACCACCGTTCCTCCGGCAATGGAAACATTTTGTCCAAGGCTGCAATATTCACCGATCTTCGCCCCGCTGAGAATATGCGAAAAATGCCAGATTTTCGTTCCTTTGCCTATTTCGGCTCCTTCGTCGACATAGGATGACTCGTGGACGAAGTAGTCCATATTTCCCTCCTTTTTGTATCAGAGATCGAACCGGTTTTTTTCGGAATCCGAATTTGAACAGCCCCTTCAGAAAGCAAGCAGCTTATTGTACAATCCCATCAATTTTACCGCCTCGGTCTCCCAATTGTAGGCACGCTCGACCGCTTGACGGCCCCGTTGACCCATCGCTTCAGCTTCCGCAGGGTGCTCCAGAATCGATCGCATGGCATCTGCGATGGATCTGGGGTTCAAGGGGTCAACGAGGATACCACAACCTGCGCCATCGATGATCCGCCTCCATACCGGGAAGTCGGATGCAATCACCGGGAGGCCGGCGGACATATACTCGAACATTTTAATCGGATAGCTCTCGAAGTGCGTCGGTTCCGGATGAAGGACCACCAAACCAGCCCTTACTTTGCTTAGGATCCGCGCGACCTGCGATCGACCCACCTGCCCGTGATAATGCACCGAGGTCCACCCCGGGAGCGCCCGCAGCGCAGCTTCAAGGCTGGGTGGGTTGAATTCGCCGGCAAGTTCGAGCCTTGCACCGGGGATGTCGTCCAAACACTCGAATGCGCGGATCATCTCAACGGCTCCCCTGATCGTTTCGATACCGCCAAGATATGCAAAACTTGGAGTACGCTGTTCATATGGGGTCGGGTTTTTCACGACCAGTTCAGTGCCAATCGGGAAGTTATTCACAACGACCGTTTTCTTTGCGGGAAATCGATCTGCATATATCGGTGTCGCCGGAATAATAGCGGTGCACATCCGTGAAAAAAACCACTCCAGTCCGGACATCGCAAATGAAGCGGGGTATCTGATGATTTTGGGGATGTAGATCTTGCTAAAAATCTGCCGAGGCACGTCCTCGTGCACGTCGTAGATGATCTTGTACCCAAACGCTTTCAGAAGCATCCCGAGCGGTATCAGCTCCGGGTCATGAAAATGAACAATCGCCGGCCGGAGCCTTCGAATGGCAAAGAACGCTCGCCAAGAGCCGATGAATAAGCGGTCCAAGCGGCCATTTCCGAGTCGCCCTATATCTTGGATTGACACTCCACCTTGTTCCTCAGCGAGATTTCCCTTGCCATCAGCGACCATCAACAAAACCTTGTACGGCAGTTTGGAAGCAAGGGTTCGCGCTTCCTTGATGAGGATACGCGTATCGGAGCGGGGGTGGACGGTTGTTAAGTGTAAAATAGTAGCCAATTTCAGTTTCGAGGAAACTTAAAGATACCTTCTATAAGCATCCAACATGACTCGTTCCTGGTTATGCCAAGAATACTTTAAAGCAGCACTTTTTAAATTATCCTTCAGATCTCCGGCATCGATGCGCGCCAATTCATCGAACGCTTGTTTCAGAGACTTGGGTGTAAGTTCATTCATCACGATGCCGATCTTGTTCTCATACACGACACGCCGCATCTCGGGAGCATTGTTTACGATGACAGGCAGACCCGCCATTATATACTCGAATAATTTATTCGGTAAACACCAGCGATCATTGAGGCTGGAATTGTCGATATAAGAAATTCCAATATCCGCGGAAGCTGTATATTGAAGCACCACGGTCGGCGCCACAGCCGCCTGAAAATAGATGTTGCCGTGTGAATCAGCATACTCATGGATGAGGGGCTCCAGTTCGCCATAACCCATCAATACCACGACATGCTTTCCGTCATCGTACTCGGAGAATGCTTTCAACAACTGCTCGATTCCCCGTCCTCTAACCAATCCTCCCTGATAAAGAACGATCTTTTTCTCTTCGGGGATGCCGAGTTCGAGATGCAAATGTTTCGTGCGTCGGGGCTCCTGAAATTCCGGGCAATTCAGAACCGTTACGATATTGGACAATCCGTACTTGACGCGGTACCAATCCTTAATGGCATCGCCTACGACAATGACCAGGTCGGCGTATTTAATGAGAATACGTTCTGCATGCCTCGCAATGGCCTGTCGGAGCCCATTCAGCCCATAAGTCTCCGTTTCAAGCTCATGGGCGTCATACACAAGTTTTGTCCCCAAGACCCACTTCAGGAACACCCCGAGAGGGAGCAGGGCCAGGCTATGAATGTTAACGACTTCAATTTTTTTCGGGCGAGCATACCGGATCACCTTCACTGAGAATTCCAAATATTTAAGGATCTGGATGGGTAGATTACGAGGCCATTTGCGACTTTTGAGACGAGCACGCCATATCGATCGACGGGTATCTATATCTTCGTTCTCACACAGGCCATTTTCATGAAGCGCCGCAATGTAAACATGTTGCATCCACTCCGACTTCACAAGGCTGGCTGTTTCTTTGAGTATACGACTCCCGAAATTGAAAGAGTTCATTGCAATATGGAGATTATTTCTCATTGAAATGTGCCTTCATGATATTTGTAGCCGGTATGCCTCTTCGAACTTCTATGCTTCTTCTATTCAACAGCAACGATACTAATGTTACAGCTGAAATAATAATAAGATATGAATCGAAGAAAAACTGGGCAAGGCTGGTTCCACTCAAATCCTTATAGTGCATCGCAAGCGAGACAGTCGCCGCAATGACGGGTGGCGAAAGGGGAAGCATTGAAAGAATATACGAAATTAAAAACAGCCCTGTACCCACCAGGAATGAAGAAAAGATAATGCCAATTAGTCCGAAGTTTGCGTACATTTCCGACCAAAAAACAGTTGGTGCGCTTCCCACAATCCCTTTTGCAATAATGTCTGGAAACATATATTTCACTACTTCCATAGTTAAAGGATAAACATGAAAAGGCAATAATCCTCCCGGATTCGGGAAAGAAGCACCTAAAAGATAGCTAATACGAGATGGGAACAGGTCAATATAAAAATAGGCGGGAGCGATTTGTCCAGAAAATACTCTGCTTGCAATACTAAATATTGAAGAGGCAATGCCTTCTTGCCCCACAAAATAAATATAAAATACCGTAATAAAACTGATCATGGCAACCACCACATATTTTGCCAATGCCTGCCAATATTCGCCTCCTTTGTAGATCACAATTGTCAGGTAAAGCATAACCAGCAAAAATATGAAAGGAGCCTTTTCGATCGCCATCGTGGCACTGAAGGCCGAGACGAGAAAACTTGCCCCAAAAATAAGTCCGGAAATGCGACGCCGTGTTATTAGATATTCTGCAAAGAAAAAGATTACACAATAATCAAGAATTACACGAAAAAAGATTTGATAGTGCCAAAATTTTCCTTCTCCTCCAAAGGCATTACCCATTTCGCTACGTGCCACTGCCGCCCCAAGATAATCACCATCCAACGCCTTGAATAACGCTATCGTCTCTATTTGGCTGATATACTTCAACAAAATAAAGAAGCATAGCAGGATCAGACAAAATACAAAAACACGTTGTTTTCTATTTGCGCTCACCAGCACTTTATATTTTGCAACAATATTGTTCATCCCAATTACATGGTACGCATAAATGAAGCCACAGGTTGTCAGAAGAAGCGAAGCACTGGAATAGAAAAACATCTTTAATATGATTGTGTTGTCAATAATACCCAGTTCTTTATGGTATTCATCCAATCCAAAATACAGTGGAAAAATTCCAATATAGGCAGATATCAGATAAAATATTATAAATAAAGACGGTATTGAAAATATACGTAACGATACACCCGCATAGCGGAGCAACACCAACGCTATGAGAGGCACTAGCGCAAACATTACACAAAAAACGATGTCTATCAGGAGGGAATCCATTTCATGTTTCTGTAAAATTACAGCGGCTTAACAGAATGCACATCCATCCATACGCCGAAGTTGATCATTCGCCAAATTTTGGAATTGAACGTTGTCCGACCAGCGATCATTTCATCCAGCGTGGAAATTGACTTCGGTGACAAGATTCCTCGGCTGGAATCAACTGCCATTTGAAGTTTCGAACGAAAAAGATCCGGCGACTGCCGTTTTATCCAATCCTCTTCGGGGGTCTCAAATCCCATTTTGTCCATGCGGTCGCGAATTCGGTCAGGAAGCACCCCGCTCATTCCTTTACGCAGAACCCGCTTGGTGACACCATCGGATAATTTATATTCATCCTTCAAGCCCAGAACGAACTCGACCAAACGATAGTCAAGAAAGGGAACACGCGATTCAATCGAGTGCGCCATGGAATCACGGTCTTCGCAATGCAGAAGGGTTCGAATGCTGGTTGCCGTCATCTGGGTATAAGACAAAGATTGAACGTTATTACTATAATCCTTTAATTTGTCGACCGGGTTGCATGCCTCAGCCCCCAGAACATCAAAGTTGCACCAGGAAGGACTTGCATTATTTTTTCTCAATCTTCTTAAAGTTTTTCTGAACGACGGGGGTAGCAATACTCCGGCTGTTTTTGCCATCGAACCAAGTTTCGAATAGCCGTGCAGGTCATTGGTCTCTTGAACTTCCCGCCATAACCGCATCCACTGACCTTTACGAAACAAGCCGGCGAAACGAGCTCCGAAAAACGTGTGGTAGCCAGCCAGCAGCTCATCGGCACCCTGCCCGTCCAACATCACCTTCACGCCATTCCGGGAGGCCAAACGGAAGACATTCCATTGGGCATAGATGCTCGTGGAATTGAACGGCTCGTCCTGGTGCCACGTGATCGCGG
>PQAK01000002.1:0-4015 GCA_003105225.1 Deltaproteobacteria bacterium
GCATCTACCGCCGCGCCGGCAGGAAGCACCGCATCCTGATCGGGACCGCTGAGGCGGCGGGGACGGGGAGGAAGATGGCGTTCTCGAATATCGAGGAGCTGTGGGAAATCCTCACGCGCCGGAAGAGCCGGGATTTATGCGATCCTCCAGGCCCGCGACGCCGAATACGGAAGGAGGCGATGAGCGCGACGAACGGGACAAGCCTCGATGAATCCATGGAAGGAGTTCGTCACATCAAACCCGCCTCAGAATCTTGAAAGGAGCGTTCCGATGAGAAGACATTTCGCGGCTACGGTGGTCGTTCTCCTGTTTTCCGTGATGTTCTTTATGGGCGTATGCGTTGCGGCTGGCCCACATTCGATCCCCACGACTGCAAAGTGGACCGGAACGCTTTACGACGTGGGCTTATGTACATTGGTTCCACCCGGAAACCACCTTCTGACGGTTAACATTGGGAAGGGAGTCTCCAGCGTCATGGGTCCGGCCCGCTTCGTATTCGTGTACTGCATTGATCCCGCAACCTTCACGGGTAATGGATGGGGGGTTGTCACCACGGCCAATGGAGATACGCTTCACATAGATATTCCTGAAGTAAGGGTCACGTTTTCCGAATCAGCCCCCCCCGAATGGTCGGAAACCGAAACGATCGTCGGTGGCACGGGAAAATTCGAGAATGCAATCGGTTCCAGCTTCTCGCATGGAACTTGGACATCCGGAACCAACCCCTTCCCCTTCGCGACTTCAGAATCTCCACCATTGCTCCTGGCACCGCAGGGCTGGGTAGGCACCGGCGAAGGATGGATAACGTTCTAAACTCCCGCTCGCGCCACAAGACGGTATCAACCGTTTGGGGATGCCTAGGGCGTTTCGGGAAACAGGCGCCATCCCGTGAGAAAACGGGGGCCGTTCCGGCCCCCGTTGCGGTTTCGGCTACACCCGGCGATAAGGGTATTGCACGGCGTACGAAGGTCTGTCCGCCGGTAATGCTGCACGGACCGCAAACGCCGTGCATCCGGCTCATGGCGAAGCGGGAGGCTCCTTGTCCGTGGGAATGCCCGCCAGATAACGGTAAAATGCCACCGCCCTGTTGATGGAGGACGCCTCATATCCCGCCGTCAACAGGCTTGCATTCTTTCCCGTGCGCATGATGCTGTAATAACGCCAGACATCCTGCGACTCGCGGTCGAGGAAGGTAATCGACTGCAATTCTCCCGGATGGAAAATGGGCATCCATAGATAGCGCACGTCGCCGATGTTTTCCGTATCGAACACCAGCCGATCGGGAGAGACGCTCCGGATGCGCATCCGGTAGATCGCCTTGCCGGACAGGTTGTCCTCCTGCAGAAAGTACAGGGTCCTGCCTTCCGCCATCTCGCCGGGAGTGAAGTCCTTGCGGCGTAGATCGCCGGATGCCTCCGACAAGGCGTGGGCATCGGTGATGAGCGTCTGCCATCGCTTGCGGGTGGTCGACCAATACCGGATGCCCACATGTTTCGAGATCGCCCCGACACGCCGGAGCAGCTCCTCGACCCCGGAGTCATGACGAAAGCGTGCCGCCGTCACCACCAGCGACGTGAAGCCCGGATCCGTCCATTCGGTGCACGCCGGCGGTGTCCAGTCGCGTCCCGATTCGGCGCGGCCCCAAACTTTGACGGCGGGTGAATTCACCAGGTCGGGATAGGGAGGAAAGGTTGCGTTTTCGCAGGGAGGCTGCGGCAATACCTCGGCGCGGGTCGAAACTTCGCTGCAATGGATCGCCGCGAAAACGACCAGCGGGACGATGCCGGCGGATCTCCATGCAAGCGGCATATTCAACCTGCTGCGGCGTCGGTTACAGCCAACGTTCGAATTGATGCGCAAACCATTCCCTGATCCGGTTGAGCATCGGTCTGTTTTCCCACTCTTCCAATCGGATCTCGTCGGACTCCTCGAGATCCCCGGCAAACATCTTCTCCATTTCCGCGGCGAATTCCTTGTTCAGGATCACCGCGTTCACCTCGTCATTGCTGGAAAAGCTCCAGAAGTCCATATTGGTGGAGCCGACGGTCGACCAGATGCCGTCGACGACCGCGGTTTTCGCATGCAGCAGGACATCGCGGCGTTCGTATATCTTTACCCCCGATTGCAACAGCTTGGAATAATGATACCGTCCCGCGCTCAGGATCAGGGAAGTGTCGGTTTTCCCGGGAAGGATGATCTTCACATCCACTCCGCGCCGGGCGGCATCGCAGAGGGCATTCAACGTCTCGTCGTCGGGAACGAAATACGCATTCGTCAGATGAAGCGAATTTTCCGAAAACGTGATGGCGGACACGTACAAAACGAACGTGAGCCGGTTGGACTGTCCCGGGGAACTGGCGACGGCCTGCACCAGGGCATTTCCCTTTGCATCCAGCTTCGGGAAATAGTTCCGCCCGGCAAGGTCAGGGCCCTTCTGCCGCTGCCACGTGTCGAGGAACAGTTTTTGGAATTCCGCCACGACGGGGCCTTCAATCCGGACGTCCGTGTCGCGCCATGGGATCGATGGCTTCTTGCCTTGTTTCTTCCTGGAATACCGTCCCGAATACACCTCGCTGATGTTGATGCCCCCCGTAAACACGACCTTGCCGTCGACGATCAGGATCTTGCGGTGATCCGGATGCGCCAGGCTCCCCGTATCGGCATCCTTCGGCGGCCGGATCGAACTGTACGCAACGACCTTAATTCCCGCGTCGCGCAGGCGCTGGAAAAAAGGAGCGGGAGTCTTGATACTTCCCACGCTGTCGTAGATGAGATTCACCTGGATGCCAGCCGCCTGTTTTTTCAACAACAGATCGGAAAATCTGCGACCGGATGCATCGTCTTCGATGGTGAAGGTTTCGAGGTTGATATGGTCCTTGGCATTCTCCATCGCTTGGAACATGGCGGAATATGTTGCCGGGCCATCGATGAGCAGCGTTACCTTGTTCCCGTGGGTCAGCGGGCTTCCGCTCACCGATTCGATGACGGCGGTGTACCGTTGCAGCAAGTCCGTGGGGGCGACGGATTGCTTCAGGCGCTCCATCAAGGCCTTGCTTGTTTCGGGAGATAAAAGACCTTTGGCCGACAGGATTTGAGGAGGTTCCCGGGCAGCGGACCCATCGATCACGTCGGAAACCTTCGGAAGCGGCGCACACCCGCCGCCGAGGCCCAGCAAGGATACCGAAAGAAAATATGGAAGACACGTCTTGATGATCGTCATGGGTTGTTCTATCGGCGCCGCAAGGCTCCCGCGGTTGGTCCCCCCATATAGCAGTGTAACAATATCCCGATGGTTTTGCGGGTTACGGATCCAGGAAGGGAAATCGAACGGAACAGGATGCCGGGAGACGGCTGCGCCGCGAATCTGTCCGGGTGAGCCGTATCGTGGCCTGCGGGTTGCCGCCCGGCGCCGTACCGTTAACGACCGCCGCGTTGAAAAGGTTCTCCGCGGTCGCGTCCGATTCACGTGCTCTTTCCGTTGCTCCCTGATAAGATTGGGTGTGATCGAAACCGGGGGGTGTCCCGTGGGGATTCTGCAAGGCAGGAAAGGGCTGATCCTCGGCGTCGCCAACGAGAAATCCATCGCATGGGGCGTGGCCAGGGCCTGTCACCGCGAGGGGGCCGAGCTCGGGTTCAGCTATCTCGGCGAGGCGCTGAAGAAACGCGTTCATCCCCTGGCGGAGTCGATCCATTCGAGCTTCGTCGAACCGCTCGACGTCGGCGACGACGCCCAGCTCGACGATTTCTTCGCCAAGGTCGAGGCCCGGTGGGGGCGGCTCGACTTCCTCGTGCACTCCATCGCCTTCGCCAACAGGGAATCGCTGAAAGGCAATTTCCGGGATACCTCGCGCGCCGATTTCCATCTCGCGCTGGATATTTCCGCCTACTCCTTCATTGCCTGCGCCCGGCGGGCGGCCCGGTTGATGGGACCGGGGGGGGCCATGGTGACGATGAGTTACCTCGGGGCGGTGCGCGCCGTGCCGAACTACAACGTGATGGGTGTGGCGAAGGCCGC
>PQAK01000002.1:4175-5463 GCA_003105225.1 Deltaproteobacteria bacterium
GAGGTGGGGAACGCCGCCGCGTACCTCCTTTCGGACTGGGCATCCGGCGTGACCGGCGAAGTGCACTACGTCGACGCGGGGTTCAACATCGGCGCCGGAGATCCGGGCGTCGAACCGGTTCCATCGGACTCCACCTCCCCCTTGTCCTGAGCGTTGCCGGCGGTCATCCTTTCCCGGCTCGTTCTCAATAGGGATGTCGTCATCGCGAACGAAAGGGGCGGCAAAGGCATCTGAACGTGGGGATAATCTTTAGAAAAGGGGAGAACTCATGGATGCATTCCCGAAGGTAGGGCTGTCGGAAATGACGCGATCCATCCGGTTCGTTTTCATGGCGCTGATATTGATGATACCCGCTATGGCGGCAGCCGGCCCGGCGGAAGAAGCGAATGCGGTGGTCGACCGCTTTTCGGCGGCATATACCTCCAATGACCCGGAGGCAGTCGTAAAACTCTATTCGCCCGACGCGATTCTTCTGGGAACCGTGAGCCCCGTCATCTCCGTGGGGACCGAGGCGATCCGCAAATATTTCTCGATGATAAAGGGCAGCGGCAACAAGAACGCCATCCAGGAGCGTCACACCATCGTGCTCGGCGACAACGCCGTGGTGGTCACGGGCTTTTACGAGTTCACCCGGATGCAGGAGGGCAAGCCGGTACCGGGGCCGTCGCGGTTCACCATGCTTATCGTGAAAAACGGCGGGGAATGGCATATCGCGCATCACCATTCTTCGCCGCATGTACCGCCTAAAAAGTAATGCGCCCAGGAAAGTTCGTGCGGGTCTGCGGGACGGCCAGTGGGGCCGGTTCATCCGCCATCCGAAGTTCGGAACAGGCGGGCGGACCGCCCGCCTGGCTCATGGGGGTCAACATCCGGTAGCGCGATCCGCCTGATTCTGCCAAGGGATCCCCTACCTTCTCAGGATACACCAGATTCAATGGTCGGATTGCGTCCCTCCCGATGCAGGGAAGGCTGCGCCCTTGGCCGGCGCCGGAACGTCTAAATCTGATGAATCCCGACATCCGCATCCTGTTTTCCACTCGTATCATTCGACTCTTTTGCTACGGCTTCCTCTCGATCATCCTCGTGCTCTATCTGGCGCAGATGGGTCTCCCCGAACAGCAAATCGGCATGCTCTTCACCCTCACCCTCGCGGGCGATGCGGGAATTTCGCTCTGGCTCTCCACCTCCGCTGACCGTTTCGGACGCAAGCGCACGCTGATCGTCGGCGCGCTGCTGATGTTCGGCGCGGGCGTTGTCTTCATCGTCACTCACAACGTCCTCCTCCTCA
>PQAK01000002.1:5562-17295 GCA_003105225.1 Deltaproteobacteria bacterium
AACGAGATCGGTCCGTTCCTGTCCGTTGAGCAGGCCGCCTTGACGCAACTCCTGCCGAACGAAAAACGCACGCAGACGTTCGCATGGTACAACCTCGTCGGATCCTTCGCGACCGCGACGGGCGCGCTGTCGGGCGGCTGGCTGGCTCATTTCCTGGTGGACCGAGGGATGCCCGCAGTGGACGCGTATCGCGCCGTTTTGATGGGATACGCGCTGGGCGGACTTATCCTCGGCATCCTTTTCTTCACGCTCTCGCGAGATGTCGAAGTGGCCGCGACCCATGGCCCTGATTCCATCAGGCGCGTGCTCGGCCTCCATCGATCGCGCCGCGTGGTCATCAAACTCAGCGCGCTCTTCGCCTTGGACGCCTTCGCGGGCGGTCTGATTGTGCAGGCCATGATCGTTTACTGGTTCCATATCAAATTCGGGATCGATGCGGGCATCATCGGCTCGATCTTCTTCGGAGCGAATCTATTGGCGGGCATCTCGGCCTTGCTGGCGGTGAAGCTGGCAAACAGGATCGGCTTGATCAACACGATGGTCTTCACGCACATCCCGTCGAATCTACTGCTGATCCTTGTGCCGCTGATGCCGACGCTCCCGTTGGCGATTGCCATGTTGCTTTCCCGTTTCAGCATCTCGCAAATGGACGTGCCGACGCGCCAATCCTATACGATGGCAGTTGTATCGCCCGACGAACGTTCCGCCGCTTCGGGCGTTACAAGCATCGCGCGTTCCGTGGGCGCGGCGATTTCGCCTTCGTTGACAGGCATCTTCCTGGCCGTTCCCGGTTTGCTTGGCGTGCCCTTCTTCCTGGCGGGCGGATTGAAAATCGCCTATGACATCATGCTCTACCGTGGTTTTCGCACGATAAAACCACCCGAGGAGAAATGAGGCACATTGCAGCCAGCCGTGCCAAGCATGACGTGACGATTTACTTGCTACAGCGACTACTCCAACGCTCCCTGTGGGGTCGTATACAGGTAAGAAACGATGGCTGGAAACCGCACGGACTGCAAACCGCGCGCAAACAATCGCTCGGTGAATAGGTGGTTGAGAAATCCGTGCGGGGGATTCGTTTCCCCCCGGCGAGGCGGTCAGCCGGTACCTTCCGGGATCAATCCCTTGCAGCCATCACGATACCCACGAGCGTAAGCATGAACATCGTGGCTGCCGTTTCTACGGGCGATCGCATTGATTGAATAATGATCGGGGGGTTCCGACTGGGGGTTTTGGAAATGAAATTTGAGCCCGCTTTGATATCCTTTCCCGTATTCCACTTTCCTCGGTATGCAACTCGCAATCATACGATCTGCCAGAAAGAGGAGCTTCTCGAATTCCGCGTAGGTCATTTTTCCTCCTACGCTACAGCGATTATCCAACTTCTATAACGCTTATCGGCAAAACCGGCTTCAATCTTTAACTGGTGCCCGGGGGTGTTGCGAGAGTGTGTCGGCGGGGCAGGTCCGGCAAGGACAAGGATCGGGCCCTGTCCTTAAGGCTTTTAGAATTAAACTTCATCCCCCTTTATGCCGATAAATCGTATGGATATCGATCGACGTCATCATTGGAAAGGAAAAATGGAAATAGGGTAAAAACAAGAAGGAATGGCCATGTCGAGGAAACTGACCATCACAATCGAGGTGGATAGCGATCGGGAGGAAATCATTCTTCGGGACGATACCGGCAACAGCCGCCCCCTGAAAAGCATTCTTGTGACGGGGGGAGGATTCGAGGAAGGCTCCTTTTACCTTTTCGGCTGGGGTTCCTGCGCCGATCTCGGATGGGTCCTGGCTAACGGCTATCGGTATTCCAGTCAATCCCCTCGCACGGAGGATAGGTTCTACCGGCGGGTATTTGCCCACATGACACGGTGGATCGCCCAATTTCACGGCTGGGCACTCGAACAATCAATCGATCCGCAAGTGCTCCTCGAGAGGTGGGAGGCGGAGGACGCGGCAAAAGCGGCAGCAGAAGCTGAACGGAAAAGCACAAATTAAGGTCCGCTTTCGAATAAGAAACTGACCCGTCAGCCCCCCCGCAATCAAGCGCATTTTCTGTAGTTAAATCGGGCGTGTTGCATGGAAAGTGCGGACGTGGGAAACCCGTCGGGGTTCGAGTTACCCCCTCGGCAGGTCGTTTACGGGGGTGTACGGGGAGTCGGGAAAAAATCACCGACCGTGAATTCCGGGACGAAGGGACCTATACAATGAACTATGGTTCCCAACCCAAGCGATATGCATGGAGGTGCATCATGAGCAAGGTGATCCGTTGCAGCGACGCAGGGGTGGATTGCAGTTTCGTGGTTCGCGGCGAAACGGAGGAGGAGCTTTTCCGGAATGCCCTCGAGCACGGGAAAGAAGCCCACGGCATGACGGAACTTTCCCCGGAACTCAAGGAGAAAATGCGGACGCTCATCCGCGAAGAGAAAGCGGCGTAAGAGAGGGAAGCGAAGGAAGCAACCGATCCCTTCCCTCGTATCATCCTGCCGAAGGGGGTCCGGACGCCGGTCCGGGCCCCCGATAAAATGCACCTCCGGGTTCCCTATTTCTGTACCACTCATCTCGGTGGCGGCCTCCTTCATCGCGGTAGCCCCAGCGCAACCGCAGCCCGGCAGCGGTACTGGACTACGGTAGAATGACTTATTGCAGGAGGGCGATGGGCGAAAACCTCAATGCCATTATGGAGAGCTGGGGAGCGCAATGGAACAGATGGAACTGTTCGTTTCCTGGATACGTGAGGCAGTAAGCGGCCTGTCCCAAAACGCCTTCGATCCGAAACCGTGGGGTGTGCTCTTTGCGATATTGATCCTGGTGTCGATCTGGTCGATTGTCCGAGCCCTCGGCCGCCTCACTCGGCAACTCTCGTCCGCTGTGACGGAGTTGTCGGAAATCCGGTCGATCCTCAAGAAAGTGGAGCGGAGTGTGGAACCCGTGAAAGCGAGGCCCCCAACGAACGATCAGGGGGAGGCGGACATCTTGAACCTTCCGTTGCGGGAAAGAGACGACAGGCGTTGACTGGGCTGCCATATGTCGATAACGATCTTGACCTTCAAACGGACCCTGTAACGCTTCAACTTGAGGAGGGAAGAATATGAGCAGATCTCCGGTTCCAAGTCACGAGGAAATCGACAATCGGCCGATCCAATGCCAGGTCTGCGGCAAGGAGAAAAAATTCGCCGAGTCCATGCCGGCGGAAATGGTGCGGGATTCCATCGTCCGGATCATCCTGAGGGACGTCCCGGGATGGAAGCCCGACGGGTACATCTGCAGGGATGATCTTGATCGATACCGGGCAAGGCTTGTCAGCGAAGTGCTCGAAAGCGGTGTCGCGGAAGCGGGCTCCATCGAGGCAATGGTGGCAAAAAGCATCGCCGAGCAGGAGATGGTGTCCAGGAATGTCAATGAGGAGTTTAATTTGCAGGTTTCCTTCGGCCAACGCCTTGCGGACCGGATAGCCTCTTTCGGTGGAAGCTGGCCTTTCATCATCCTCTTCGTCGTTGTCCTGATCGCGTGGATTGCATTCAATACCATGGTTATTATGAAGAAGCCTTTTGATCCGTATCCCTATATCCTTCTGAACCTCGTCCTCTCCTGCATCGCGGCGCTCCAGGCGCCGGTCATCATGATGAGCCAGAACCGGCAGGAGGAGAAAGACAGGGTGAGGGCGGAGCACGACTACAGGGTCAACCTGAAGGCCGAGTTCGAAATCCGCAGCCTCCACGAGAAGATCGACCACATGCTCGTGCACCAGTGGCAACGGCTCATGGAGATCCAGCAGGTGCAGACCGATCTTCTATCGGAATTGCACTCGCCGAAAAACGGGCCTTGAGCCGGGACGCCCTCCCCAACCCGCGGCCGGTCGTATGCCCGGACCGGATCGGGGGCCGGACCGCAAACCGAGGAAGGCTCAGTACACAAATGTCCTGATAGGAACAATGATGTCCGCTTAGAGACATAACTGTCCCCATTACGTTGTCCCCGATTCCGCCAAGACATTGTAAAGCAAAGCCTATTCCAGCCTGCACATTTCTTGCAGAGACACGCCAAGCCCCCATTACCTGTCACAGGAGGATCATTTTCCATGAACCATGGCGACACGGCGTGGATTCTCGTCTCCGCGGCATTCGTAATGCTCATGACACCGGCGCTTGCATTCTTCTACGGGGGGATGGTCCGAAGGAAAAACGTTCTCGGCACCGTCATGCAGTCCTTCATCGTCATCGGCGTGATCAGTATCGAGTGGATGTTCGTCGGATACAGCCTCGCCTTCGGTCCGGACCGGGGTGGCGTGATCGGCGACCTCTCCTGGTTTGCCTTGAGCGGGGTGGGAAGCGCGCCGTTCAAGGGATATGCGGCGACGATTCCCCACCAGGCGTTCATGATCTACCAGATGATGTTCGCGGTGATCACGCCGGCGCTCATATCGGGCGCCTTTGCCGAAAGGTTCAAGTTCTCCACATATCTCGTGTTCACCCTCCTCTGGGCACTGCTCGTTTACAATCCCGTGGCGCATTGGATGTGGGGGATCGGCGGGTGGCTGAAGGAACTCGGCGCTCTGGACTTCGCGGGGGGAACGGTCGTCCATCTCACCGCGGGGGTGAGCGCGCTTGCAGCGGCGCTCGTGATCGGAAAACGGAAAGGGTACGGCCACGACAACCTCGCCCCCCATGACCTGCCGATGACCGTCCTCGGCGCAGGCATCCTCTGGTTCGGATGGTTCGGATTCAACGCTGGAAGCGCCCTTGCGGCGGATGGCCTTTCTTCGAGCGCATTCGTGGCCACCCACATGTCGGCATCCGCGGGGACCGTGTCGTGGATGCTCACGGAGTGGATCCACCGCGGGAAACCTACCGTGCTCGGGGCCGCCTCCGGGTGCATCGCCGGACTCGGCACGATCACCCCGGCTTCCGGTTATGTGACTCCCCCGGCTGCGCTCGCGATCGGTCTGGTCGCCGGGATCGTGTGCTATGGTGCGGTGATGCTGAAGGTCCGGTTCGGCTACGACGACTCCCTCGACGTCGTGGGCGTTCATGGGGTCGGGGGAATCCTGGGCATGCTCGCAACGGGTCTCTTCGCGACGATTGCCGTCAACCCCGGCGGATCGAACGGACTTTTCTACGGGAATCCGGGACAACTCGCCATCCAGGCGCTCGCGGTCGGTGTCATTCTCGTCTATTCGTTCGTAATGACGTACGGGATCTTCAAATTCCTCGATATGGCAATGGGGCTCCGGCTCAAGGAAGAGCAGGAAGTCATGGGGCTCGACCTCTCCGAACACGGCGAGGCGGGCTACAACTGAAGGGGGCCCGTCCAATCTTCGGGGATCGCAGGCGGGGAGGGATCATGGGGGCCGATCATGGTGCAAAGACGTACATCTCTGCGATTTTTCCGACAGAGGAAACTCCTTGGTAGGCGGAGCACCAAATACCTTGGGATTTTCATGGAATTACCCTGTCGGGCAAATGGAGGCGCGCGATGCCGTTGTCGATAAGCTGCAAGGAAATCGGGATGGATTGCGATTTTGTGACGGATGGGGAAACGGGGGAGATCGTCATCGATTCCCTGATGCGCCATGTGCACACGGAACATAGCGAGGACTGGTTTGAGATCGAGGAGTATTACCAGGCAGCTTGCGCGATCATTCAAATGAAAGCCGCTTGATTCGGGTGACCTGCCCCCTTATTGGGCCAATGGAAACCGGATATGATGGTCCTGTGCGGCCCAGACACGCATGTGGAGGCCACCATGGAATACCGACGACTCGGCAGCACCGGACTCACCGTCTCTCGAATCTGCCTCGGTTGCATGAGCTACGGCGATCCGGCCGCGACCGTGGCGGGATCGACCCTGCGCTGGGAGTGGGCGCTGCGAGAGGACGAGGCGCGGCCGTTCTTCAGGCGCGCCATCGAGCTTGGCATCAACTTCTTCGACACGGCCAACGTGTACTCCTTCGGGGCAAGCGAGGAGATCACCGGCCGCGCGCTTCGCGAGTTCGCTCGCCGCGAAGAGGTCGTCATCGCCACGAAAGTCTGGGGGGTGATGCGCCCCGGTCCGAACGGCGGAGGTCTCTCGCGCAAGGCGATCCTCCACGAAATCGACGCGAGCCTGAAGCGACTCGGGACGGACTACGTCGACCTCTACCAGATTCATCGCTGGGACGACGCGACGCCGATCGAAGAGACGATGGAGGCGCTTCACGACGTCGTCCGCATGGGCAAGGCGCGGTACCTGGGCGCGTCGTCCATGCACGCCTGGCAATTCGCCAAGGCGCAGCACGTGGCCGAGAAACACGGCTGGACACGCTTCGTGTCGATGCAGAACCACTACAACCTTCTCTACCGCGAGGAGGAGCGCGAGATGGTGCCCCTCTGCCGCGACCAGGGAGTCGGGTTGATCCCGTGGAGCCCTCTCGCGCGAGGGCACCTGGCGCGAGCGCCGGAGGCGAAAGGGACGAAACGGTCGGAGACGGATCGCTTCGGCAAGACGCTATATTCGTCGATGGCCGAGGCGGACCAGCGGGTGCTCGCCGAGGTCGACAGGCTGGCGAAGGCGCGCAACCTGCCTCACGCCCAGATCGCCCTGGCCTGGCTGCTCCGGAATGACGCCGTGACAGCCCCCATCGTGGGCGCGACGAAGATGGAGCACCTCGAGACGGCTGTGGGGGCGCTCGGCGTTTCACTGTCCACCGAGGAAGTCGCGGCGCTGGAGGCGCCATACGTCGCGCACCCTGTCGCGGGCTTCACCTGAGAGGCGCGAACGCCTGTTTTTCGTCCAAGGTGACCTGCCAGCGGTTTTATACGAATCATTGGAATTCCAAATTCCTGGAATTCGTTGGAGACTCCGGGAGGATTGTTACACTAAGATATAGGTGGACCGATCACAGGGGGTGGGTCGGGGGAGGGAAAGCCTACAGGGTTTCACGGAGACAGCCGGGTTGCCGAAATGTCATCATGTCTTCGGCCCCAGCTTTTCTTTGTCCGGACACGGAATTGTTCATTTTCATGGTTGAGAAAGGTGCTTGCCGAATCCATGAGCCGAATCAGTGATCGTTCCCTGTCATGCAACTGGCTTCGTTTGGCAGCTCTCTGCATTTTCATCTTCTCTCTCTCTGCATGTGCTGCAATGAAAAGTGTTCGGGAGACAACAGGGCCTTTTCCAGGCCGTCATGAAACGGAGATCGAGCGAAATAAGTTTGCGGTTGCACGAGGAGAAGACGTCATTGGCCGGTTGGCAGTTATCAGGCTCGAAAAGGGAGATACGCTCCCGGATATTGCCCGGCACTTCAGTTTGGGGATCAATGCGATCAGTGCGGCGAATCCAGGGGTAGATGTATGGGTACCTGAGGCCGGAGAGCGTATCCTGTTGCCTCTGAGTTTTATCCTGCCGGACACTCCCAGAAAAGGGATTGTGGTCAACCTGGCCACCATGAGGCTCTTTCAGTATAAAGAGGATGGGACGTCTCTGTCGGTGACGACCTACCCGGTCGGTGTCGGCACCAACGAGCGGCCTACCCCCACGGGCCAGATGCATGTGGCGCGCAAGGCAGTCCGGCCGACCTGGCATGTTCCTGCTTCGATTGCCGAGGACCATCGCAAGAAAGGGGATGATCTCCCCGCGGCCGTCCCGCCGGGGCCTGAAAATCCCCTGGGGGAATACGCGCTCTACTTGAGCAAATCGGGTTATTTGATCCATGGCACCAATAAACCGGCCAGCATCGGCCTTACAGCGACCAATGGCTGCCTGAGGCTCTATCCGGAAAACGTGAAGACGCTCTTCGATGACACTCCGGTTAAAACACCCGTACTCATTGTTAACCAGCCATATCTCATAGGGCAACGGGATGGCGTACTGTACCTCGAAGCTCATACGCCTCCGGAAGAATCGGCCGCTCATGAGACGGAGATACTCTATAGAAGATTAAGAACGATTGAAAAGAAAGCCGCACGCGCGCTCGACTGGAAAAAGGTCAAGGAAGTACAGGCCGAGGCCCGGGGGATTCCTGTCCCCATCTTCGAGTTGCGTCAGGGAAGTGAAAAAGAGGTCGCGAAACCTGTGGAAGTCGAACACCCGGAGACATTGTACGGCAAACCGGAAATACCGGCATTGAGATTGCAAGCATGGTATGTATTAGCCGCCGATGTACCTGACATGATTGAAGCCCAGAGGATTGCTGCCATCATCAATCACCAGGGGCCGCAAATCCCGGCACGGGTGTTCCAAAAGAGCGATAGCTACCGTGTTATCGCCGGCCCGTTCAATGATGGCAGCGAAGCGAAAAAGGCAGCGAAACGCCTGAAAATAGATCTGGAAATAGACGGTATTGTAATTGAGCCTTTCAAAAATGGATAATCGTACTCTTTCTATTTTTTCCGGGGGGATATTATAAACGGATGCGATCCATCTTCCCGGCAAGGAAAACGGAACGGAAAGGAGGTGAAGAGAGATGAAGAAAAATCTGTTCCTGATCACGATGATGCTTGTTCTCCCGACGCTGATGATCGGGTGCGCAACAACCGGTGATCTCCAGAAAGTGCAGGCGGAGCAGAAAATGATCGATGCGAAAGCGGACCAGGCGTTGAAGGATGCGCAAGCCGCCAAGACCGCAGCCGATGCGGCCAAGGTAAAGGCGGATGAAACATCGGCCCGCGCCGAAAGTGCCATAAAGGCGGCAGAGGAAAGGGAAAAGGCGGCAGTGGAAAGAGAAAAGGTCGCCGAAGAAAAAGCGAAAAAGGCTGAAGCCGCTTTCGAGAAGTCGATGAAGAAGTAAGTCATTTGTACGGCAATTGTCAACGTTCCCTTCGATGCTCCGGACAGAGAAAAGGCAGGGGCTTACACCCCCTGCCTTTTCATTATCCATCATGTGAGCCTGTTCCGATGATTCCGCCAGGGGTCAGGAAAATGAGGAAGCCGAGAATCTTTTACATCGGATCATTCAAGTTCTGTATCTGCCTCTTGATGGCATCGATGCTCCTATCCGGCTGCAGTCACTTCAACGACGGGCGGCAGGTCAAAACGACCTTCGCAGAGGCGAATGATCTGTTTCATCAGGGAAGCTACACGGCCTCTCTGGGCAAGTATTCGGAAATTATCGAAAAATATCCCGCGAAGGCAGACAGGGCTCTGTTCGAGATGGGTATTGTTTACGCCCATCCGAAGAATGAGCAAAAGGATTATCAGAAATCGCTGGAATGTTTTCAGAAACTCATCAAGGATTACCCCGGGAGCGAGCACCGGCAGAACAGCGAGATGATGATATTTAACATCAGGAATGTCGCCCTCAAGGATCAGACGATAGCTGCGCAGCAGAAGCAGATCGAAACGCTCCAGCACAAGGTCCAAGGCAAGGAGAATGAGATCGTCACACTGCAAAAAAAGATTGAAGCATTTGAAAAAAAGATTGAAGCGCTCGAACGAAAGCTGATTACCCTTGCGATTCAGAAGAGATCGGTAGACAGGATACTGATAGAAAAAAATACACGCCGATTGATGTTGTTCTCACAGGGTGAAGTGTTTAAAACCTACAAGATCGCCCTCGGGGGAAACCCGATCGGGCCGAAGGAACGGCAAGGTGACAACAAGACGCCTGAGGGGACCTATGTCATCGATGCAAGAAACAGGGACAGCCGATTCCACCTTTCTCTGCATATTTCCTATCCAAACGAGAAGGATAAAAATCGCGCAAAAACACTCGGTGTTTCTCCGGGCGGAGACATCATGATCCACGGTATCAAGAATGGTTTCTCGTGGGTAGGCGACGCTCACGCTGGGGTCGACTGGACGAAAGGGTGTATTGCCGTTACAGACGAAGAAATAGAGGAAATCGGCAAGTTGGCGCCAAATGGGACGATTGTTGAGATACGGCCGTAGAAGACCGAATCACCTATCGCTAACATCCGGCGGCCCGGTCATACACGGCCCCGATCCGGTCGGGGGCAAGCACAGGTCTGAAAAGCATTACCACATCTCGGACCGATCTGAGGGGGGCAGGTCACGACGAACAACGAAACAACGAAATACTCGCTAGCCGAATATGTTTTGTATATAGAAAATATTTGTTGGATATAGGCAATATGTTGTATATATTGTACGCATGGATGACCTGAAAAGGATCGGTTCACAGATTCGAGAGGCCAGGAAGGGACTCGGGCTGAGGCAGGCAGATCTCGCCAGCGAGCTTGGGATCTCCCGCACAACAGTCTCCTTGCTTGAGAGTGGCAGGATTCAGGACTTGGGCATTCGAAAGGTGATACGAATCCTTGACCGCTTGGGGCTTGAGCTGACAACGAGACCTGCTGGAGCTCCTCCTACGCTCGAAGAGATCCGGGAAAGCCGTTAAACGATGCCCGAAACGCGGTCTTTAGCGGTCTGGGTCGGACGCAGCAAGGTGGGGACGCTTGAGCGCACCGAGGAATACGTCTTTTCGTACCATCCCGATGCATCGCCGTCCTATGCGGTTTCTCTGACCATGCCGGTCCGACTCAAGAGCTGGGAGAGCCGCGACCTCCATCCTGTCTTCCAAATGAATCTGCCAGAAGGAGCACTGCTGATTGCAGTGCGGAATGCGATCGCAAAGGTCGCCGGAACGGACGACCTGACTGTCCTGCGTGTCATCGGTGGAAATACAATCGGAAGAAATCGTTTCTCTCGCTTGGAAGACGACACACCGATGTTACCGTCAGAGCCTGAATCGCTCGAGGAGATTCTTTCCTTCCCTGACGCACTTGAGCTATTTAACGAACTCGTGGCCCGCTACGCCCTACGGTCCGGTGTTTCCGGCGTCCAGCCGAAGGTCCTCCTCCCCGCAACGGAACGGGCGACAGCCGTATCATCCGGTTATATCGTCAAGTCATGGGGAGCTGATTTTCCCCAACTCGGGGCAAACGAATTTTTCTGCATGCAGGCGGCTCGGAAGGCGGGATTGGCTACTCCCGAGTTTCATCTGTCGGAGAATGCCGGTCTATTCGTACTGAAACGGTTCGATATAAACGCTGATGGGGCGTCGTGTGGTTTTGAGGACTTCTGTTCCTTGCAAGGGTTGGGGACTGACGGTAAATATACCAGCAGCTACGAGAAGGCGGCGAAGACGATCGATGCTTTTGTTTCGCCGGAATATCGGATCGAGGCGCGGGAGCGGTTCTTCGGAGCGCTTGTTCTCTCGGTAGCCGTCCGTAACGGTGATGCACATCTGAAGAATTTTGGTGTCCTGTATGATGACGCGAAAGGCTCGGTCCGGCTTACGCCGATTTATGACATCGTGACGACGACCGCGTATCTGCAGCACGACGTTCCGGCGCTGACGATCGAGGGGCGAAAGATTTGGTGGCCTCGAAAGACGATCGAGAAGTTCGCCGTCGTCAATCTTTCAATTGCGCCGGCGAAGGCACGCGAGATCATCGACCGCGTTGTGGAGGCAGTCGAGGAGATGCGGGAAGAGGTGAGACGTTATATGGCGGATCATCCCGCATTCATGCCCGTTGGAGATGGGATGCTCGCCGCGTGGCGGGCAGGGGTGGAGGAACTTTCTGCACATCAGAAGAAGTTGACCTGATGGGATGCGTGAGATTGGTACCGAGTCGAGTTACTCATTTATGGCTGAAATCTACGGAAGCCTACGGAAATCCCCCTAAATCTACGGAAAGGGTCATTTTGACATGGCTGTAGCTGTTGAATAAACAAAGGTGATTTGAGCGTCTTTTCAGACGCGAGCGGCTTGAGGGGGTGGTGGGGAAAC
>PQAK01000003.1 GCA_003105225.1 Deltaproteobacteria bacterium
AGATCCCGCGGGCGGTCGAGAGGATCCGGTCGAGGGGGATCCATGTCGGGGCCAACTACATCTTCGGCCTGCCGGAGGACGACCGGGAGAGCATGGAGGCGACGCTTGCGCTCGCGCTCGAACTGAACACCGAATGGGCCAACTTCAACTGCGCCATGGCGTACCCGGGATCGAGCCTGTACGAGACGGCCGTCGAAAACCGGTGGCCGCTTCCCGGCGGCTGGTCGGGCTATTCGCAGTACGCGTCGAACACCGTTCCGCTCCCGACCCGCCACCTTTCGGGAGCGGACGTCCTCCGGTTCCGCGACCGGGCGTTCCAGGTCTATTTCACGAATCCGGCCTACCAGGAGATGATCCTGCGCAAGTTCGGAGAAGATACGGTTTCCCACGTCCGCGGGATGGTCCGCCAGAAGATCGAACGGGAGATGGCGGGATGAAGGCCGACTCCCGGATCTTCGTGGCCGGCGGGGACACCTTGATCGGAGCGGCGATCCTCCGCCGCCTGGCGGCGTCGGGACACGAAGGGATCGTCAACGGGCGGGAACCCGACCCCGACCTCGCGGACGGGGCGCGGACCATGGCGTTCTTCGAGAGGAACGCCCCCGAGTTCGTCTTTCACGCCGCCGGGAGGTCGGGAGGAATCCGGGAGAATATCGACCGGCCGGCCGAACTCATGAGAGACAACCTTCTCGTCGCGGAATCGGTCGTCCACGCCGCATGGAAATGCGGCGCCCGGAAGCTGCTCTACCTCGCCAGCTCGTGCAGTTATCCGAGGGCGTGCCCCCAGCCGATGTCCGTCGGATCCCTGATGTCGGGTCCGCTGGAGCCGACCAACGAACCGTACGCGATGGCCAAGCTGGCGGGAGTCTCGCTTTGCTCCGCGTACCGCGCGCAATACGGCGCCCGTTTCTTTTCGGTGTTCCCGGCCAACGCCTTCGGGCCGTTCGACGATTTCCGGGCGGAGAGCGGCCACGTCATACCCGCCCTCATCCGGAAGATGCACGAGGCGAAAGTCGCCGGGAGGCCGTTCGTCGAAGTGTGGGGAACGGGCAAACCGCGGCGGGAATTCGTCTACGCCGACGATCTCGCCGACGCCTGCATCTTCCTCATGAGGAATTACGACCGGCCGGAACCGGTCAACGCGGGAGGAGGGGAGACCTTCTCGATCGGCGAGATCGCGGAATTGATCCGGGAGGCGGTCGGATACCGCGGACTCATCCGCTTCGATCCGTCGAAGCCGGACGGCATGCCCCTGAAATCGCTCGACGCGGGCGAATTGACGGCGATGGGCTGGCGCCCGGCGACCCCGCTCCGGGAGGCGCTCGCCACGACGTACGAATGGTTCCTGACCCTTTCCCCCGAGGTTCGATGCCATGCAAGGTAGCGTCCGCGGAATGCCGAGGATCCCGTTCGGAACGATCACGGTTTCGGACCATTCCAGGCGGCTGATCGGCGAGATCCTGGACACGCGGCGCATCTCGAGCGGGAAATACGTCCGGGAGCTCGAAAACCGGTTTTCCGCCCTGGTCGGGGTCCGGGAGGCGGTCGCCGTCAGCAGCGGCACCGACGCCGACATCCTCGCCCTCGCCGTCCTCCACGATTTCGGCGCGGCGCGGGGGGACGAGGTGATCGTGCCGGCCCTTTCCTTCGTGGCCACCGGCAACGCCGTCGTTCACGCCGGCTTCCGGCCGGTCTTCGCCGATGTCCGGAGGGACACGCTGAACATCGACCCCGACCGGATCGAACCGCTGATCACCGCCCGGACCCGGGCGATCCTGCCGGTTCACCTGATGGGGAAGCCGGCCGAGATGGACCGGATCAACGACATCGCGAAACGTCACGGCCTGGCGGTGATCGAGGACGCGGCGGAGGCGCACGGGGCGATGTACAAAGGCAAGCCTGCCGGATCCCTCGCCGACCTCGGCGCCTTCAGCGTGTACGTCGCCCACATCATCACCTGCGTGGAGGGAGGAATCGTGACGACGGACCGGGAGGATTACGCGGAGGTCCTGCGCTCCCTGCGCTCGCACGGCCGCTCCTGCAACTGCAGCCGCTGCTCCCTGAACGTCGATTCCGGGTATTGCGCGAAACGGTTCCGCGGCGAGGAGGGCGAGGACGTCCGGTTCGTCTTCGACCGGATCGGGTACTCCTGCAAGATGAACGAGCTGGAAGCCGCCATCGGCCTCGGGGCGTTCGAGATGTACGACGCCATCCTGGAGAAGCGCCGGCGCAACCTCCTGTACGTGCTGGAACGGTTCGGGCGGTTCGCCCCCTTCCTGACGACCATCGGGGAGGAGCCGTGGGAACGGATCGGGCCCCACGCCATCCCCATCGTCGTCGGTGAAGAGGCGTCCTTCACCCGGGCGGAGCTGACGCGTCACCTGGAGGAGCACGGGATCGAGACCCGAACCCTTTTCGCTTCCATGCCGACCCAGTGCCGCGGATTCGCGCACCTCGGTTACCGGCTCGGGGAGTTCCCGAACGCCGAGTACATCGGCAAACACGGCATCCACATCGGGGTCCATCAGGACCTCGGAGAGCCCGAAATGGAGTACGTCCTTTCCACGATCGGGCGTTTCGTCGAGGAACGGCAGAATTAGCCCCGGGACGACCCGTTCGTCCCGACATATCACGTGCGACCGGAGCCGGCGATGAGAATCCTGTTTATCC
>PQAK01000004.1:0-1747 GCA_003105225.1 Deltaproteobacteria bacterium
AGGAGCGTGGTCTTCCCCGCGCCGTTGGGGCCGATCAGCGCCCGCAGCTCCCCCTGCCGGACGGAAAGACTGGCGTAATTCACCGCCATCAGGCCGCCGAAGCTCTTGCACACCTTTTCCAGCACGAGGATGACGTCTTTCCCCGTCCCCGGCATCTACCTCCTCCTCCCGCGGAGGAACCCGACGATCCCCATGGGCGCCAGGAGCAGCGTCGAGACCAGCACCGCGCCGACGACGAGGTCGGTGGCCTGCAGCAGCTTCACCAGGTAATGCTCGAGCGACATGATGAGCCCCGCGCCGAGCACCGGCCCCACCAGCGTCCCGGCCCCGCCCACGATCGTGTACACCACCGCGTGGCCGGACATCGACCAGTGGAGGAACGTCGCCGAGGCGTACTTCAGGCTCAGGCTGTACAGACCGCCGGCCAGCCCGGAGAGCCCCCCCGCGATCACGAACGCCAGCAGCTTGTACCGGCGGACGTCGTACCCGATCAGCCGCGCCCGCTCCTCGTTCTCCCGGATCGCCACGAACACCTTCCCCAGCGGCGAACGGACCATCCTGCGCAGGAAGAGGTAGGAGAGGGCGACGATCGCCAGGACCAGGTAGTAGGTCGTGCGGATGTCCATCAGGTCCAGCTTCGCCACGCCGAGGTCCAGCGGCGGGGGCATGAAGACGAGCCCGTCGGCGCCGCCCGTGAGCGAGCTCCACGTCTCCCCCACGGTGCTCCCGATCAGGGCGAAGATGATGGTGATGATGACGAAATGGATCCCGGTGAGCCTCACCGAGAAGAAGCCCACGAACGCGGCGAACGCCGCCGGCGCCGCCACCGAGAGGAGCAGCCCCGACCCGGTCCCCAGCCCCAGCTTCAGGATCGGTATCGCCACCGCGTAGCCGCCCAGGCCGAAGAAGAGCGCCTGCCCGAAGCTCAGGAGCCCCACGTATCCGAAGATGAGGTCGAAGGAGATCGCGAACAGGGCCCACACCAGGATCTCGGTGAGGAACGTCTGGTAGAAGAGGTCCGCGAAGAACGGGACGGCGGCCAGGACGGCCGCCAGGAGGCCGAACGCGAGGGGGAACGCCGCCCCTTTCCACCTGTCGAGGAGCATCGGTTCTCCCTACTCCCCGAACAGTCCCTGCGGCCGGACGAGCAGGACCAGGATCATGAAGCCGAGGGAGAACACCGTGGCGGTCGAGGGGACCACGAAGATCGAACCCACCCCGTGGATGAGGGAGATCACCACCGCGGTGACCACCGACCCCCACAGGTTCCCCATCCCGCCGACGATCACGATGATGAACGCCATGATGAGGATCTCCCGCCCCATCATGAAATCGACGGAAACGATCGGGGCCGCCAGCACGCCGGAGAACGCCGCCAGGACCGACCCGAGGACGAACGTCCACATGTAGACCTTGTGGACCGGGATCCCCAGCGCGACCGCCATCTCCCGGTCCTGCACCACCGCCCGCATCCAGAGGCCGTACCGGGTCCGGTTGAGGAAGAGCCACAGCCCCCCCATCACGGCGGCCGAGATCGCCGCGATCACGATCCGCATCACGGGGTACTGCAGGTCGAACAGCGGGAAACGCCCGGGGATCGGAAGCGCGATCCGCCGGGCGGTCCCCCCGAAGTGCGTGAGCACAAGCTGCTGAAGCACCAGCATGATGCCGAACGTACAGATGATCGTGACCAGCGGCTGGTCCTCGATCGTGCGGAGGAGCCCCCGCTCGAGCAGCAGGCCGACGA
>PQAK01000004.1:1927-2513 GCA_003105225.1 Deltaproteobacteria bacterium
AGGAGGCCGAAGATCAGGTTCAGCCCGAGGGCGATCAGCGCCATGATCAGCCCCCAGACGATCCCGTTCATCACCGCCACCGCCAGGTTCGACGCCACCGCTTACGCGCCCCCGCGGGTCAGAGCTTCGACCGCAGGTCCACCGGCGCGTCGTAGATCAGCTTCTCCTTCGCCACCCGCGCGATCACCTTGAGGGAAAGGTCCGGCTGGACCTCCTCGAGATAATGGTCGTGGAACCCCTGGTGGTCGTTCTCCCGCATCACCAGGTCGCCCTGGGGAGCCCACGGGCCCGCCTTCACCTTCAGCGTGTTGAACGCCTTCATGAAGTCGGCGTTCTTCTTGGAATCCTTCCAGCCGGACTGCTCCACCGCCAGCTTGATCATGTACGGGGAGGTCCACATCGTCCACATGTGGGACACGGTGGCCGTGTTCTTCGGGTCGGACGCGTCCTTGCCGTCGTCGGTCATGCCGACCGCCTTCCGGTACGCCTTGTCGTACGCCTGGAGCTCCTTCGGGACCTGGGAGGCGTGGCGGGGATAGTAGCTCAGGTAGTGCGCCCCGGCCGACTCCTTCCCCACCGTCTCCTG
>PQAK01000005.1:0-8378 GCA_003105225.1 Deltaproteobacteria bacterium
GCGGGGATCGATTATGACGATTTCCGAAGGGAAGACTCCCGCGAAGGAACCGCGAAGAAATACTGGGCCGGCCTCAATTACGAAATCACCAAGATGCTCGGCGCCGTCGTGAGGCTCGAGGACAACAAGAACTTCCTGTTCGACGACAGCTTCCAGGGCTTCGTCGCCCTCAACATCAACCTTTGAAACTGCGAGGGGAATCCATGTCAAACCGTAGGGCATTTCAAATCATTCTGCTGTCCACGGCCTTTCTCCTTGTGATCGTCTGTCTGTCGTTCGCCAAGACCAGTCACAGGGAATACAAGGACGCCAAACTGGAGGATTGCCGGGAATGCCACGGCGGGTCCGGAGTGGCGGACAATCACGGCGCGTTTTTCATGAGCGAGCACCGGCTGCTGGCGCAGAAAGCATCCAGCAACTGCGCCGACTGCCACCAGCAATCCTTCTGCCTCGACTGCCACAACGGCGGGAACATCGAAACCGACCTGCGGAAGAGCGTCTCGAGACGAGGCGAACCCATGCCGAAGACGCACCGTTCCGATTTCATCTCCATCCATTCCATCAAGGCATCGGACAACCTCCAGAACTGCTACCGCTGCCATGAGACGACTTTCTGCTCGGACTGCCACAACGCCCAGATTTCGCGGAACCGGGCCGGAATGCGCTTCAAGGGTTTCAACGGCCGGCCGGATCATATACCGGTGTTCGATTCCCCCGGCGTCCTGAATGCGGGATGGGTCGCATTTCATCGCGGGGAGGCGCGGCGGAACCTGCAGTCCTGCCAGTCCTGCCACCCGCAGAAGGCGGATTGCACGAACTTCCTGTGCCACCCGAATCTCGGGGGCAAATAACCGGGGAACCCTGAATACGCACAATAATCTTCGGGCAAAAGGAGGAAGCAAATGGCCGGCATAAAAAAAGCCATCGTCGTAGGTCCGGGAGCAGGCGGCACCTCAAAGGAGATGGAGATCGGAAAGGTGGCCGAGTATATCCACAAGATCGTCACGCGGAGAGAATTTCTCCAGGTAACGGGGGCCGTCGGGCTGGGCGCCGCGACGTTCTACCTCATCGGGTGCGGCGGCAGCTCCTCCGAGAGCGTTGCGCCGAGGCAGGTCTTCGTGGCCAACGCCCAGGGCATGCTCGTCGCCGAGCCGAGCCGCTGCGTGGGATGCCGGCGCTGCGAGCTGGCATGCAGCGAATACAACGACGGAGTGTCGAAGCCCTCCATCGCCCGGATCAAGGTCGGCCGCAACTTCAATGTCGGCCCGCAAGACGCGACCACGGGATTCGGAAGGGGTGAAGGCATATGGGGCAACCACCGCATCGTCCAGGACGTCTGTCACCAGTGCCCGCACCCGGTGCCTTGCCAGCTCGCCTGCCCCAACGGGGCCATCGAGGTGGTCCCTCCGGTCAACGCCAGGGTGGTGAACGCGGCCAAGTGCCGCGGCTGCGGCATCTGCACGAAGGCGTGCCCCTGGGCGATGACGTCCCTCAACGGCCCGGTGGACGGGGCGAGCACGAAGGCGACCAAGTGCTCGCTCTGCAACGGCGACCCGGAGTGCGCCCGGATGTGCCCGGTGGGCGCGCTCAAGTACGTTCCCTGGCAGAACGTGACCAAGGACTTTCCGCCCCGACAGGTCGTACCGGCATCCATTCAGCTGGCGGCGGATGTCAAGGATACCTGCGACAAGTGCCATTAATAAAAGCGATCCGGAATAAGACCGTTATTAAAGGAGGCAGATAATGGGCGGATGGACCGGAAAGGTCTTACGGGTGGACCTGACAACAGGGGTCATTTCCAAGGAAAGCACGGACAAGTATAAACCCTATCTCGGGGGCACGGGGCTCGCGTACAAGGTCCTGTGGGATGAAGTGCCGCCGGGCACGGATGCGTGGGACCCCGCGAACCGGATCATCTTCGGCGTGGGCCCGCTGACCGGCACGGGGGCCCCGCTCTCCGGGCGGGTCTCGGTAACCTCCCTGTGGCCGATGCATCCGGAAAGTTTGCCGGCGACCGGGCACATGGGAGGGCATTGGGGGCCCGAGCTCAAGTATGCAGGCTACGACTCCCTCATCATCCAGGGCAAGGCCGCCTCCCCGGTATGGATCTACATCAAGGACGACGTCGTCGAGATCCGGGACGCGGGGAAGATGTGGGGCAACGGCATCTATCGGGCCAACGCCGAAATCATGAACATCATGGGACCGGAGGCCCACGTGGCCGCGATCGGCCAGTGCGGCGAGAACCTGGTGCGCGGATCCAACGTCATGTGCGACCGTTCCCACTCCGCGGGGGGAGTCGGCAGCGTGATGGGATCCAAGAATCTGAAGGCGATCGGCATCATCGGCACCGGCGCGCTGAAGGTCGAAGCCTCGAAATCGGCATGGAAAGACCTTGTCCACTACCAGCACACCATTCTCGGAGCCAACTCGGGAGGCGTGGTGCCCAACACGCTGCAATCCTGGCAACCCGACGGGTATTACGGCGGGACGCGCTGGACGGCGGCAAAAGGTTTGTTCTGGGGAGCGGCAAGCCCGCCGGTCGAGACCGGGGACTGCACGGCCGATGACCTGAACAGCATCGGGCTCCGAACCTTCAAGGGGTACGCCGATTTCGGCCCGGGCGTGGGAGACAAGCACACGGTGAAGATCCAGGGGTGCCACGGGTGTCCGATCCGGTGCCACATCGCGACCGATGTCCCGGCGCTGGAGCAGCTCGGCGTCTCCCGGTACCAGGTGAATACCTGCAACGGCAATTCCAGCGGATCCGGATTCACGATCGGCATCACCAGCAGGTCGGAAAACAATATCACTGCGTCTCAATACGGCGTCGCGCTCTGCGACGATTTCGGCTGGTGGAGCGACTACGGGCTGGCCCAGGCGGACTTCAAGTGGCTGGCGCAGCACGTCTTGACGGCGGAGGAATGCACGGCGGCGGGGATCGACCCCGTGAATGCCGGAAAGACTCCCTACCAGTACCGTCTCACCGCGGCGGAATACGCCAAGCTCCCGTGGGCCAAATTCACCGGGAGCGATTTCGTCGGGAAGATGGACTTCGTGAAGGCCGTCATGATCCAGATCAAGGACAACCGGATGGCGGACGGCACGCCGGCGACCTGGGAAAAAATGCAGGCCGGCCAGCCGGCGACGCTGGGCGCATACATCGCCGTAGGAGCGGGGCGGCTGGAGAAATTGTGGCCCGAACTGGCGATCCAGCACCAGGAGAACAAGGCTACCCCAAGCGCCATCAACTACGTCAAGATGGGGCATATCAAGCATCACTTCACGGAGTCGTCCGACACGGTCCAGGCGGCCGCCCTTCTCAACATGATGTACAACCGCGACCCGATGTGCCACACCCACACGAACTACACGGGGAACGGGCTGCCGCTGGCGTTGCAGAACGAAATCTTCAACGAGCTTTTCGGTCCCTTCGAAGGCGGCAACGCCATCGATGCCGAACTGGCAGCTCCGGATTTCCTTCCCACTCCGATGAACAAGGCCAAGGCGGTCTTCGCCAAGATGTGTTTCCTCTACATGGAGCTGCACAACTCGTTGACCCTGTGCAACTACACCCTGCCGGGATGGGCTTCGCCGCTCAAGAGCCGCAACTACCGCGGGGAACGGAACCTGGAAGCGATGATGTACTCGGCGGTCACCGGCGACGCCAAAACCGCGCAGCAGCTGGAGGACACCGGGTTGAGGATTCTTACCCTCTTCCGGGCGGACACCGCCCGCCGCATGAACGAGAAAGACATGCGCAACAAGCACGACCTCATGCCGGAATACGCGTTTCATGCCCATTCGGGCGCCGGCACGCTGGACCACGCCGACTGGGAAGTCGCCAAGGACATGTTCTACGAGGAGTGCGGCTGGGACAAGACGACCGGCCTGCCGACCCAGGCGACGTACGACCGGTTGGGACTGAGCGATGTGGCCGCCGTCATGGCTGGAGCGGGACTGTTGCCGTAGCGCAGCGGGGCCCCCGGTGAAAACCGGGGGCCTTTTCCTTGAAATCTCCCGCAGGGACTGGAGTAGGAACGCTTGTCGGGAGGCACGATCACTGTCTGCAGGAGAGGATCCCATGGAAAAAGAGGATCAGAAAACGGATGCGGCCGAAAAGGTACGCCTGGAATATGGAAACGAACCTTCAACCGTTGAGAAAACCGCCGAACCGACGATAGAGGAGATCCAGGCGAAGATCGCCGAGACGGTCCGTACAGCCGCCGGCGAGCATTCCGCGATGACCCCGGCGGCGTCCGTATTCGCCCTGGTTCCGAAATCCCGGCAGGAAACCATCACCGCCCTCCTGGACGAGATGGCCGCCGACGAACGGTATGCGGACATCAAAGCCCTGACGACGGATTCCGGGAAGGTCTTTTTCTTCTCGACGACCTATATCCAGGCGGATGAGGCCGTCGCGAAAAGCCGGATCGAAGAGGCGAAGGTCAAGATTGCGGAGAAAGTTCGGGCGGACTCGCAGGACCGCGTCAAGCTGACGCCCGCCGGCGATCTCCAGGAGCTGATCCCCGAAACGGAGCGGTACAGGATTGCCGCCATCCTGAAGGAGATGCAGGAAAATCCGGCAACCGCCGACATCAAAATGGTCACCGCTTCCAACGGGCACGTCTTCTTCTATTCGGATTGGCATATGAGCAATTACTATGCGTTGGTGTTGAGCCGCGTAACGGTGAAGGATCCTTGCGCCACGATCGCCGCCATGGTTCGGGACGAATCCAGGGTCTATCCGCGGCCGACCTGCGTTCAGTTCTTCATGGAAGATCTGTTCGAGATTCCCCCCTGCGACTTGAAGGCGATCGTCGATGAAACGCTCAAGAAACCGGAGTACGGCGATATCAAGATGCTCGTGCATCCGACGACGGGGGGGGTCTACCTCTATTCCAATCGGTATTTGAAGGATCACATGGCAGCCGTCCTGATGGATTGGCAGGAGGTGGGGAGGGAAGCGAACCCTTAAGGCTGCGTGCAAACGGGAAGCGAAGCGAAGAAATCTGTCTGGATTGCAGGAACGGGGATCGCGACGCATGGGAAAAACAGTTGCCTATCGCAACGGAACGCTGGAGCCGGGGGAGACGGAGGTGGTCCGGGAATTCCCCCTGAAGCTCGTCGTCAACGGCCGGGATGTCGCCACCCTGATCTGCTCTCCCCATGACCTGACGTACATGGCGGCGGGGTTTCTCCGCATGCAGGGATTCGTGCAGACGATGGACGATTTCCTCATGTTGAGCGTTTGCCGGGATTTCGGCATCGCCAATGTGGGCATCCGGGGAGAGGTGCCGGACAAGCTGCGGCCGGTCCTCACCTCGGGATGCGGCGCGGGAATCAGTTTCACGATCCGTCCGCAGGCGAAGGATTCCTCCGCCCGGCGCACGCCGCGGCGAGCCCATAGGCCCTCGGAGATCTTCTGCATGATGGAGCAGCTTGCCCGCCTGGCGGAAAATTACAAGTGCCATGGCGGCATCCATTCGGCGGCGGTCGGCGACGGCGCATCCATCCTTCTCTATGCGGAAGACCTGGGACGGCACAATACCCTGGACCGGATCGCGGGAGAGGCGCTCCTCAAAGGGATCGATCTTTCCGGCACGATGCTCGTCACCTCCGGCAGGGTTTCCACGGAACTGGCCGCCAAGGCGGCCATGCTCGACATCTCCCTGGTCGCCTCCCGCACCTCGCCGACCGACATGGCGGTGAAGATGTGCGAGGAGGCGGGGATCGTCCTCGTCGGATACGCCCGCGGCGGGAGATTTACCATCTATTCCTGCCCGGAGAGGATGGACCTTCCCGCTTCCGGCCGGCGAATCGAGGAGGCCCCCGAAGCGATTATGGCCGGAAATTCCTGAACCGGGGTCGGATCAACCCCCCCGGCTTCTTTGGCAAATGGAAATGACGCGGCGATCCCGGCAAGGAAGCGGGGCGCACGCCGCGCAACTTGACCGTCGAAAGGAAAAATCGATGTTCGGATTGGGATTGCCGGAGCTCCTCATTATCCTGGTGATCGTGGTGCTGGTATTCGGCGCCGGCAAACTGCCGCAGCTCGGCCAGGCCTTGGGGGACAGCATTACCAGCTTCAAAAAGGCAAGGCGCGATGAGGATACGCGGGAGGCTCCGCTTCCCGAAAAAGGCCGCAATGCCTTGGGAAAATGACAGGGATACGGAAGACGGTTACTTTGGCTGCACTATCCTTCGTCTTGCCGTTGATGATCCATTGCTGTGGATCCGGAGGTACGGAAACGACAGGAACCACGGGCCCTGCGGGCGGCGCTGTCCCGGCTACGGGAGAGATTTCCGGAACGGTCACGGACGCTGTGAAAACCGACACCCTTTCGGGCGTTGCGGTGACGGCCATCAGCAGCGCGTCCGGCAGCGAGGTCCTTGCGGCGACCGTGACCGGCGTATCCGGGGAGTTCAGCCTGACCGTACCCGCCGGCGGCTGCTTTGTCCATTTTTCCAAGGCAGGCTATATCTCGCCGGCAAGGGTGTTCGTCAACGTGAGGGCCGGCATGACCACCATGCTGAACCCGACGATCTCCGAGACGCCGGCCAGCGAGTGGAATGTCCTTGAGCCGTCCGATCTTGGCAAGCTTCTGGCAACGAAGATTTGTCCCGGTTGCCGCCTGTACGGTGCGGACCTGGACTTCGCGGACTTGGCCGGTGCGGACCTGGGCGGAGCGAACCTGTCCGCTGCAGATATGAAATCGGCGGATCTTGCCGGTGCATTGCTGAACGGTGTGTACATGACCGGGACGGATCTTGCGGGGGCTGACCTGTCCGGTGCATTTATGGCCGGGGCGAAGCTGGCCGATGCAAACCTGGCAAACGCAAACCTGTCCCGTGCGGGCCTGACCTGCTGGGCGGACCTGAGCGGCGCGGATCTGAGCGGGGCGAACCTTTCCGGTGCGGACTTGTCCCCGGGAACGACGTACCTGTCGGGGGCGAACCTTACCGGAGCTAACCTGACCGATGCGAACTTGAGCGGGGCGAACCTGACAGGTGCGATGTGGACGGACGGACGGTTATGCCAGGAGGGATCCATCGGAGAATGCAGGTAACCCTGTCGGAAAGTCGATGTTCATCTGCCGGAGGGATTTTTTTTGCCGATCGTTATATATCAAGGAACATAACGATCCCAAGCGAGGTGACGCCATGCGGATCCTGATCTGTATCGATGATACCGACAACCTGGAAAGCCGGGGGACGGGACATCTGGCCGCCCAGATCGCCCGGGATATGGAGGACAAGGGCTGGGGGAAGAGCGGGTTCATCACACGGCACCAGCTGCTGGTGCACCCGGATGTCCCCTACACTTCGCACAACAGCGCCATGTGTTTTTCTGCGGATGTCCCGGGACCATGTCTCGACAGGCTCATCCACCATACCGGTGCATTCCTCTCCCGGGAAAGCGCGGAGGGCTCCGATCCCGGTCTTTGCGTCGTCGCGATCGACCATCTGACCTCTCCAGAGCCGCTCATCGAGTTCGGCAGGAACGCCAAGCGGTCGGTCGTATCCATGGAGGAGGCCTACTCCCTGGCACGATGGATGGGGGTCCACCTTTCGGAGCACGGCGGCAGCGGACAGGGGGTGATCGGGGCCCTGGCCGGCGCCGGTCTCCGTTTGAGCGGCAACGACGGCCGGGTAAGAGGGCACCTGGAGATTTCCACCGACAACGGCCAGGCAACGGTTGACGATATCTGCGCACATACCTGCGTTTACGAGGTGCGAAGCGTAAGAGGCAAAACCCTGTCGGGGCATGAACGCGTCCTTCTGGGGGAAAAGGTGAAAGCCGTCCTTCTCGGCGGGAAACCGGTCCTTCTCGTGGTTCCTTCGGAGGTCAGGGGCGACGGATCCGTCTGGCAGAGCTGCTCGAAGCAACGTCTGAAGGACTATTAAGCGGTAATCGAAGGCGGATTCGCCGGGGAGGCCGGCCACGGAGGTGATTGACGATCGTTATAAAATTGTCTATATAACGGTATTGCACGCGGGACCCTGGCTCTGCCTCAACGGAATACGGGGCTTGCTCCAAATAACCCATGGAAAGGGGATGCCATGAAGCGACTCGTTTTTGCGGCGGGAATCCTGATGGTGCTGCTGACGTGCCAATTGGGGTGGGGCAAGACGCTCGAGGAGGTACTGAAGGAAAAAGGTGTCATCAGCGAGGCCGACCTCAAGGAGGTAACGGTCACAAGGCCCTCGGAGTACCAGCTCGGAAAGGGGTTCACGTTCACGTCTCCCGACAAGCGGTTCCAGCTCTCCCTCGGGGGGAGAGGCCAGTTCCAATACCAGTATGTCGACAAGGATGATGTGAACGGCCCGGCCACGGATCAAAGCGTATGGAAGATCCGGCGCTTCAAGGTGTACAT
>PQAK01000005.1:8484-8605 GCA_003105225.1 Deltaproteobacteria bacterium
TGGATCAACTACCGATTCGCCGACGAGGCGCAGCTCCAGGCCGGCCAGTTCAAGATGCCGTTCGCCCGCGGGGAGCTCACCTCCGACGGGGCGCTGCAGTTCGTCGACCGCGCCAACGCCG
>PQAK01000006.1:0-213 GCA_003105225.1 Deltaproteobacteria bacterium
GCTGGGGGCCGGCCGGGCTGGGGGTGAGGGTCACCGTCGCCGCGGAAGGCGTCGTGACGGTGTAGGTCATGGTCTGCGTCGCCTCGAAGGGCGCCGCGGAGCCTGCGTTGCGGGCCTGCACCTGGATCTCGTAGGTGCCGCCCGGGATCCCGGCGGTGCCCCAGCTCCACGCGGCCGAGGGACTGTACGGCCGGACGATGGACAAGGGGCCCG
>PQAK01000006.1:290-5017 GCA_003105225.1 Deltaproteobacteria bacterium
GTGGCCGACGCCGTGAAGGCGACGGCGGGTCCGCCGGCCAGGGGGCTTTGCGGGCTGGCCGTCAAGGTGACCCCCGCCACCGGGGAGTTCGCCTGGGCGCACACCAGCGCCACGGGCGTGACCGCCGCGATCGGCTGTGCCGCCGGGTTGAGGGGCGGGAACGGCGCAAGCGCGCCGGTCCCGTTGAAGTTGCCGGAAAGCACATCCGCGTCGGGGAGGGCGTCGCCGGGGAACTGCCCCGACGTCGTCAGGCCGGCCGCCCCGGACCGCCTCGGCTGGTTCGGATCGACGTACCCGAAAACCCGGTGGATGACGTTGTCATAACCCGAAGCGCTGTAGTTGGCATTGGCGTAGGGGGTGCGGGGCACGTCGCCGATGGATGCGGGATTCCGCGCCAGTACGAGGTCCCGGAACGCCGTCCGCGGATCGAGGCCGGAAGCGGGGAACGGGTCGAGCGGCTGCGGCGTTGCCTCGCAGCCGGCAGGGAGGCATCCGCCCGGCGAGAGCCGCCGGTCCAGGTTCCAGGGGATCCCCTCGAAAAGGTTCGGCGTGTTGACCAGGTTGAGATCGATCTCCGCGAATGCCTGGAGCGAAATCCCTCCCAGGTTGATCCCGAGCGGGAAGAGGTACTGCCCCCAGGTCGTCTCGTTTCCGCTGACATCCACGGCCCGAAGCTCCGGATGGGCCAGCTTGCGTCCGGTCCGGGCCTGGAGGGCGCGCGGTGTCGGCATGAGGACCGCCATCTCCTCCGCGAGCGTGGGGATGGCGCCGCAGAGCCCGGCGGCGCCGAACCTCGGTTCGGCGTTGATGTGCCGGCAGGGGGAGCCGGCCGCCGTGGCGCCCCCGGGCGGGGAGTTCAAGGCTGCCAGGTGGAAGTCCACGTCGTCGGCGATCTGGAAGATGCGATTGCCGGTGCCGGCCAGCCCTTGCAGGGAGCAGATGCCCACCCCGGCGGCCGCGTCGCATCCCTGGACCGAATCGTACGGGAACTCGTGGGGGGTGTTGGTCACCGGGTCGTAATGGATCGACCAGAAGAGCACGTCGGACGGCGCCAGGGTGGTGAAGCCGAAGTTCAGCGTCCGCGCCCGCTGGTTGTACCATGCGGGGGCGTCGATGGATTCCCGCCTCAGGAAGACGTAGTCCGGCTGGGAGACATTGTCCTTGGTCTGGATCGGCTTTTCGATGATGCTCGAGTGCGCGGAGACGAACGTGGCGACCCTGCCGTCCGCGCCCGCAATCGTCTCGAGGTTGCCTTGCACGGAAACGGAGTCCCCGATTCTCAGGGCGCCGAACCGGCGCGAATCGTCGGCGGGATCCGTCAGGAAGTTCACCGGATTGTTGGGGAGGGGGCAGAGGTAGTCTCCGCTCCCGTCGGCGGCGGCCTGGGACCTCGTCACGGTTTCCCCCGCAAGGATCTGCGTGAAGGTCCGCTCCACGGTGCTCGGGATGCAGTACGGGTATCCTGTAGCGAACGCGTTGGTGTAGTTGTCCGGATCGAGCGCGAACCGCGGATCCGCGCTGCAGTTGGGCCCTCCGGCGCAGCCCAGCCCCCGCTGGATCGTGTGCCTCGCGCGGGGATCGTTGAGCCGGACCATCGTTCCCGTCGAGGGGTCGCCGACGGCGCCGCCGATCCGGAAGTAGCCGTCGTTGTAATCGATGTAGGTGACGACGCCCAACACGTCGGCCACGCCCTTGTGGATGAGCACGTCTCCCGCGATGATGTTCCCCGCGTCGTTGCGGTTGGCGGTGATCGTCGCGAATCCCCCGACGCCGCTCCTGTTGCACGCGTCCCCCTTCGCCACGCCGCTCTCCCCGAGCGCGACGCATTCCGCCGGCGCCTGGTCGAAGAACTGCTTCGGAGAGAGGCGGTTGGCGGGAAGGTCCATGAGGAGATTGCGCGGGAGGATCACGACGACTCCCCCCACCTGCATCTTCGCCCCCGACCAGGGATCGGCCGTGTTGTCCAGGGTGAACCGCTCGATCTCGCCGCCTGCGTTGGCGTTGACGGGGGCGGCTTCGGCCATCGGTATCCATCCGGCAGCAATCAGCAGCACCGCGGCGAATCGAATTCCCCATTTCGGGCGGATGCGGATCCTTTTTTCCGGCTCCATCATTGTCCCATCCCTGGATTGTAGAAATGTACGTAGCCGTCCCATCGGTTTCAGACGCATGAATATGCATCCGGCGCGCCAAGTTTGAAGGATTTGAAAATATCCTTTGAAAACAAGCTATTAGTAACAAGGCGGGCAGGCTCGGCAGGCGGAACCGGTGCGATGGAATATCGCCAGGCGCTGCATAAAGGCATGAAATATCAATATTTTTTTATTCCACACCCGAAGGCAACTCTTGTCCCGATGCAACTTTCGTCGCATCCATTTCTATTTGATCGATGCATTTGTCCCACAGGTTATCCAGACCCTTTTATCCCCCTCATCCGGAGCGGCGGAAACGGATAATTTCCTACGGAATGCACGAAAGCGGGGCCCCGCAAGGGGCCCCGCTTTCGGTTCATGACTCGATTACCCGGATATCCCGGTCAGTTGACCGTATAGGTGATGGTTGCAAGCGCATCGAACGGGTTGCTGGAGCCTGCGTTGCGTACCTGTACCTGGATCTCCCAGGAACCGGTGACCCCGCTCCAGGTCCAGGAGTTGGCCGGCCCGTACGACTGCGCCACGGAAAATGCAGGTGCGCCGACAGGCCGTCCGAGGAACTGGTACTCGTAGTTGCCTCCCGCGGGACTGGCGGTCCCGGTGAAGGTGATCGGTGTTCCGGCAGCCACCGTGCCGCTGGCCGGGTTTGCGGCAAGCCCGATCGTTATCGAAGGCACCGCGACGGTGTAGTAGATCGTGGCGGTGGTCTCGTAGGCGACTGTAGAACCGGCCGCCCGGGCCAGGACGATGACCTCGTATTGGCCGGGCGCCACTCCCGTGGTGTCCCAGGTCCAGGTGTTCACGTTGCTGTACGTCTTCGCGGGGGCGAAGGTCGCGTCCCCGACCCTCCTGCCGGTGAACTGGTACTCGTAGGCGCCGCCTCCCGTCGCGTTGGCGGTGAAGGTGACTTGCGTCCCGGGCAGCTGCGGGCTGGCCGGGCTTGCGGTCACGGTCACCCCGGTTGCGGAGGGCGTCGTGACGACGTACGTCAGGGTCTGCGTCGCCTCGAACGGGGCGACGGATCCGGCCCGGCGGACGTATACCTGTACCTCGTAGACGCCGGTCTGGATGCCCGCGGTGTTCCACTTGAAGGTGTTCGAGGGGCCGTACGGCTGGGCGAGGGACAAGGGGCCCGGACCGGCAACCCTGCCCCAGAACTCGTACTCATACGTCCCGCCGCCCGGGACCGAGGCGGTGAAGATGACGTTGTCCCCGCCGGCGATCGGGCTGGCGGGGCTTGCGGTGAGGGTCACCCCCGTCGCCGCCGCCGTTCCGATCGTGTAACCGGCCGTCGCCGCCGCCTCGCTGGCGTTGATGGAGCCGGCGCTTCTCGCGTCCACCTTGACGCTATAATTGCTTGCCGCAAGCCCGGTGGTGTCCCAGATCCATGCGGTACTCGGGCCGTATGCCCGGGTCACGGCCATCACGCCCGTCACGTTGTCGGAGAACTGGTATTCGTAGGTTCCCGACCCGCCGCTTGCGGCTGCCGAGAACACTACCTGCGTCCCGGCATTCTGCGGACTCACAGGCGCGGCGGTCAGAGTCACGCCCGTCGCCGGGGGCGGGGGAAGTACCGTGACCAGGAAAGCCAGGTTGGGCACCGGCGTTATCGGAGGAAGGCCGGTAGTCGCCAACGTCGTGAGCGCTGCATTGTCCCAAGCCAACTGGTTGCCGGGGCCGAAAGGCCAGAACTGGAAGATCCGGCCCGCCACCGGCGGTGGGATCCCCACGGCAGGGTTCGCCGCGAACGGACGGAGGGCCACCTGGTCGGGGTTGAACCCTTCGAACGGGAACGGAGTCAGCGGCTGCGGCGTCCCTTCGCAGGGGCCGATGCAGCCGTTCGGGCCTACCCGCCGGTCGAGCAGCCACGGAATGCCCGAGAACGTGAACGGGGTCTTCATGAGCCCGATGTCGATGTCCTCGTAACCCGACCACTCGGTGGGAATCGGCGACAGGTACTGGCCGTTCGGTGTGACGTTTCCGTTGATGTCAAACGACTGGAGACCGGGATTGGCCTGCTTGTGCCGGGTAAGCGCAAAGACCTCCTTGGCGATCGGGGCCATGATCCTGTAGTCTTCCGCGACCGCGTCGGCGGGAAGCACCGGGTTGGTGCATGCGGCGTTCACGGCGGCAACGAGCGCCGGGGGAGGCGCGGGGCCCGGGTTGGTTACGTTATCGATGGCTCCTTGAAGGATTCCGCACGGCTCGAGCCCGTTTTTCTTGACGAACCGATCGGGATCGAAGTCGAGCTGCAGTCCGGGATGGATCTGGAAGGCGCCCATGGACTGAACGAACGCGACCGCTCCCTTCTTGTCGTTCACGGTCGAGTACAGCGGTGTCCGGTGGGGCGAGTTCGATTGATCGTAGTGATTCGCATAGATGTCCAATGCGGTGTCGGGATCGACAACGGTCCCTTTTGCGCCCAGAGGAAGCCCGTGCAGGGTCGCGTTTCCGACGAAGTTGACGCGTTCCCGAGCGGCCGGAAACGGCGGCGAATCCCACCCGACTTCCCTCAAGATGGCATAGTCGGGCTGGGTGGGGTCGTTCCGGGTGGCCAGGTCAGCCATGACCTGG
>PQAK01000006.1:5077-5283 GCA_003105225.1 Deltaproteobacteria bacterium
GTGTGCGCCGAGAAGAACTGCGCGCCCAGGAAATTGTCGGGAATCAGTTCGTAGTTTCCAAACGCAGTCAAGGTATCGCCCAGGATGATGGGTGCGAAGCGCGTCGAATTGGCAACCGTTCCTCCCACCGTCGGAGGCTGCGGCGAGATGAACGGGAACACGGTTTGTCCCGCCGGAATGATGGGAGGCGGATTCACGAACGGGGT
>PQAK01000007.1:0-415 GCA_003105225.1 Deltaproteobacteria bacterium
AGCGTCACCGCGATCTGGAAGGCCCACCGGAAGGGGGCCTTCTTCGCCAACCCCTGCTACACGCAGATCCACCCCACCTGCATCCCGCAGGCGGGCGACTACCAGTCGAAGCTGACGCTCATGTCCGAGTCGCTCCGCAACGACGGCCGGATCTGGGTGCCCAAGAACCGCGGCGACAACCGGGGCCCCAACGAGATCCCCGAGGAGGACCGGGACTACTACCTCGAGCGGAAGTACCCGAGCTTCGGCAACCTCGCCCCGCGGGACATCTCCTCCCGCGCGGCCAAGGAGGCGTGCGACGACGGCCGCGGCGTCGGGCCCGGCGGGCGCGGCGTCTACCTCGATTTCCGCGACTCGATCAAGCGCCTCGGCGAAAACGTGATCCGCGAGCGGTACGGCAACCTCTTCGAGATGT
>PQAK01000007.1:623-3684 GCA_003105225.1 Deltaproteobacteria bacterium
GCCAGCGCCCTCATGCAGGGCCTGGCGGACGGCTACTTCGTCATCCCCTACACGATCGCCCCCTACCTGGCGAAGACCAAGCCGGGCAAGGTGAAGGCGGACCACGCCGAATGCAAAAAGTCGATCGAGGACGTGAAGGGGGTTGCCAAGAAGCTCCTCTCGATCAACGGGAAGGAGACCCCCGCCGACTTCATGCGGAAGCTGGGAAACGTCATGTGGAACAACGTCGGCATGGGGCGGAGCAAGGAGTCCCTCACCGAGGCCATCGCGAAGATCCCGGCCATCCGGGAGGAGTTCTGGAAGAACGTGAAGGTGAGCGGGACCGGGGCGGAGTTCAACCAGCAGCTGGAGAACGCCGGGCGGACGGCGGACTTCATCGAGTTCGCCGAGCTGCTCTGCCGCGACGCCCTGCACCGCAACGAGTCGTGCGGCGGGCACTTCCGGGTGGAGCACCAGTACGAGGACGGGGAAGCGAAGCGGGACGACGCGAACTATTCCTACGTCGCCGCCTGGGGGTTCAAGGGCGACGGCGCCGAACCCGAGCTCCACAAGGAGCCGCTTGAGTTCAACCTCATCAAACCTGCGGTAAGGAGCTACAAATAATGAGCGGACAGAGCGAGCACAAAACGATGAACCTCAAGCTGATCGTCTGGCGGCAGGCCGGGCCCGACAAGCCCGGCCGGTTCGAGACCTACACCGCCAAGAACATCACCCCGCACCACTCCTTCCTCGAGATGCTCGACGTGGTGAACGAGGACCTGATCAAGGAGGGGAAGGAGCCGATCGCCTTCGACCACGACTGCCGGGAGGGGATCTGCGGGATCTGCTCCCAGGTCATCAACGGCGTCCCCCACGGCGGGCAGGAGCGGACCACCGTCTGCCAGCTCCACATGCGCCTGTTCAAGGACGGCGATACGATCTACATCGAGCCGTGGCGGGCCAGGGCGTTCCCCATCCTCAAGGACCTGATGGTGGACCGGGGCGCCCTCGACAAGATCATCCAGGCGGGGGGGTACATCTCCGTCCACACCGGCGGGGCCCCCGACGGCAATTCGACCCCCATCCCCAAGCCCGAAGCCGAATACTCGATGGACGCCGCCGAGTGCATCGGCTGCGGGGCCTGCGTGGCGGGCTGCCCCAACGGCGCGGCGATGCTCTTCGCCGGGGCCAAGGTCTCCCAGTTCGCGGCCCTGCCCCAGGGGCAGGTGGAGGCGCCCGAGCGCGTCGCCGCCATGATCAAGGCGATGCAGGAGTGCGGCTTCGGCAACTGCACGAACCATTACGAGTGCCAGGCGGTGTGCCCGAAGGGGATCAACGTGAAGTTCATCGCGCGGCTCAACCGGGAATACCTCAAGGCCGCTTTTTAACGGCAGGGAGGATCGCGGGTTCTTCCGCGGACTTTCCCGGCGGACAGATGCGGAAAGGGAAGGGCAGGGGCGCCATCGCCCCTGCCCTTTTTCGTTCCGGCACGGATGCTTTGACGCGGTTCGTTGAATTCCGCATACTTGGAATACGATGGAAGTCATCACCACGCATGTAAACGCCGACTTCGACACCATCGCATCGATGGTGGCCGCAAGGAAGCTGTACACCGACGCCGTGATCGTCCTGCCCGGCTCCCAGGAGGAGACGGTCAAGGGGTTCCTCATCCAGTCCGCCTTCTACACCCTCGAGGTGCGCAAGGCGCGGGAGATCGACCTCTCCAAGGTGACGCGGGTGATCCTGGTCGATATCCGCAATTCCGCGCGGATCGGCGTCTTCGGGGAGGTCGTGCGCAGGCCCGGGGTGGATCTCCACATCTACGACCATCATCCGGAAGAGGAGGCCGATCTCCACGGAAGCGTCGAGGTGATCCGGCGCGTCGGCTCCACCACGACGATCCTCGTGCAGATCCTCAAGGAGCGCGGGATCCCCATCACTCCGGACGAGGCCACGGTGATGATGCTGGGGATCTACGAGGACACCGGCTCGCTCATCTTCCCGTCGACCACGGTGGACGACTACCTCGCCGCGGCGCACCTGCTCTCGTGCGGGGCGAAGCTCGCCCAGGTGTCCGACATCCTCGCCCGGGACCTGACCTCCGGGCAGATCTCCCTGCTGTACGACCTGATCCAGGGGATCCGGTCGTACACGATCCGCGGGGTCGAGGTCGTGATCGCCGAGGCGCGGCGGGAGGAGTACGTGGGGGACCTGGCGCTCCTCGTGCACAAGCTGCGCGACATGGAGGCGGTGAGCGTCCTCTTCGTCATCTGCCAGATGGGGGACCGGGTGGTGCTGGTGGGCCGCAGCCGGAAGCCCGAGGTGGACGCGGCCGCGGTGATGCGGGAGTTCGGCGGCGGCGGGCACGCCTACGCCGCCTCGGCCACCGTGAAGGACATGACGACGTTCCAGGTCCGGGAGCGGATCCTGCGCGTGCTGGAAGAGAAGGTGATCCCCAGGCGCTCGGCGGCGGACGTGATGGTGTCCCCCGCGCGCACCGTGGACGCGGGGGAGACGATCCTCGAAGTGCACCAGGCGCTCACCCGGTCCAACATCAACGCCGTGCCGGTGATGCGGGGCGGCGCGGTGGTGGGGATCCTCACCCGGCAGGTGGTGGAGAAGGCCGTCTACCACGGCCTGGGCGAGGAGCGGGCGGGGGAGTACATGAACGCCGACTACGAGACGGTGGCGCCCGAAACGGCGATCGAGCGGGTCCAGGAGATCATCATCGGGAAGAACCAGCGGCTGGTCCCGGTCGTCCGGGGGAGGGAGCTCCTCGGCGTCATCACCCGGACGGGGCTGCTCCGCTTCCTCTACGACATGCGGGACGTGGAGCATCCCGGCGACGAGGAGGATGTCGACGCGGAAGGGGCGATGGCGCCCCGCAAGAACGTGGCGAACCTGATGCGGGACCGGCTCCCGACGCGCGTGCTGGCCCTGCTGCGGGCGGCGGGGGAGTGCGCGGAGCGGCTGGGGATGAAGGCGTTCGCCGTCGGGGGGTTCGTCCGCGACCTCGTGATGCGGGTCACGAACCTCGACGTGGACATCGTGGTCGAGGGGGACGGGATCCGGTTCGCGGAGA
>PQAK01000008.1 GCA_003105225.1 Deltaproteobacteria bacterium
CTTCCCGCCCTCCGGGCGGTGGGGAAATATCTCCACGGACTGGGGATCGCGGTGGCCTACTCCTCGCTCCCCCTCATGATTTCCCGGCTGGTCCCCGCCGGCGGGATCCGGGGGGGGGAGGTCGTCAGCCCCAGGGCCGAGCGGTTCGCCATCGAAGTGGACGACCGGGGATCGACCGTGCGTCCCGTACGCCCGTTTTCCGCTGCCGGCGTCCTGCACGAAATCCGCGCCGCGGGGATCCAGGATTTCTACGTGGATGTGCGGTCCGCCTCCCCGCAGGAGATCGGATCGATCTTCGCCGCGCTTCGCGAGGACCGGGAGATCCCCGACACCTCCACCTTCAACCTCTTCCGGGGGAACTTCTGAGATGCCGGCGATCGAAAGGGTCCGCAACATCGGGATCATCGCCCATATCGACGCCGGGAAGACCACGTTCACGGAGCGCGTGCTGTTCTACGCAGGGATCACCCATCGCATGGGGGAGGTCCACGACGGCGACGCGCAGATGGACTACCTCCCGCAGGAGCGGGAGCGGGGGATCACGATCACCGCGGCGGCGACGCACTTCTCCTGGCTGGGGGCCGAGATCCACCTGATCGACACCCCGGGACACGTCGATTTCACGATCGAGGTGGAGCGGTCGCTCCGCGTGCTGGACGGCGCCGTCGTGATCTTCGAGGGAGTGGCCGGCGTGGAGGCGCAGTCCGAGGTGGTCTGGAGACAGGCGGACCGGCACCGCATCCCCCGCCTGGCATTCATCAACAAGCTCGACCGCCCGGGCGCGGACTTCGACCGGGTGATCGCCGAGATGAAGAAGAAGCTGGGAGCGCGGGGCGTGCCGGTGACGGCCCCTCTGGCCGAGGACGGCGCGTTCCGCGCGGTTGCGGACCTTCTCACGATGGAGCGGCTGGAGTTTTCGGAGAACGGCAAGGGGGCGGAGGTGCGGCGCTCGCCTCTCGACGCCGACGATGCGCGGCAGGTCGCGTCGTATCGCGAGGCCCTCCTGGAGGCTGCCGCCGACGCGGACGACGCGGCCGCCGAGAAATACCTGGCGGGAGAGGAGATCTCCCTGCCGCTGCTGCGGGGGGCGATCCGGAAGGGGACGATCGCCGCCCGCTTTTTCCCCGTGTTCGCGGGCGCCGCGCTCCGCAACAAGGGGATCCAGCCGGTGATGGACGGGATCGTCCACTTCCTGCCGTCCCCCGTGGAAGTGCCTTCCGCGAAGGGAGACGATCCCCGCACGGGAGTCCCGGCGAAGCGGGAGCCCGGCCCCTCCGCCCCCTTCTCCGCGCTGGTGTTCAAGGTGCTGATCGAGGAGGGCCGCCGCACGGTCTACCTGCGGATCTATTCCGGGAAAGTCGCGGAAGGGGATATCGTGTACAATGCGGCGACCGGGGAGCAGGAGAAGATCTCGCGCCTGTTCCGCATCCACGCGGCGAAGAAGGAGCGGATCACGGAGGCGCGCGCCGGGGACATCGTCGGCGCCGCGGGAATGAAGTCCGCGCGCACGGGCGACACGCTCTCCGACCCGGAGGCCCCCATCATCTATGAATCCATCGAGATCCGGAAGCCGGTGGTGTCGATCGTCGTGGAGCCGAGGACGCTGCGCGACATGGACCGCCTGCGCGACACGATCCGGCAGATGGCGGACGAAGACCCGACCCTCGCCCTCCGGGAGGACGCGGACACCGGCCAGATCATCCTGTCGGGGATGGGGGAGCTCCACCTGGAAGTGGTGGTGGAGCGCCTGGAAAGGGATTTCGGTCTCTCCGTCCGCACGGGGAGGCCCCAGGTCGTTTACCGGGAAACGGTCGCCGAGGCGGGCGAGGCGGAGACGGTCTTCGAACGGGAGATCGCGGAGCGGCAGGTGAGCGTGAAGATCGCCCTCTCCGTCCGCCCGGGGCCCCGCGGTTCCGGCGTGAAGATCTCCGGCCGGCTGCGGATGCTCTCCCTCCCCGGGGACGTGGCCGACGCCGTGGAGCAGGGGATCCGCGAGGGGACGTTCACCGGAAGGCTCGGATACCCCGTGGACGACGTGGCGGTGGAAGTATCGCGCGTGGAGTTCCTCTCCGGCGTCTCGTCCCCCCTGGCGGCCAAGGTGGCCGCGGTGCGGGCCTTCCTTGCCGCCTGCGAGAAGGGGAAGGCCTTCCTGCTGGAGCCGGTCATGGAGGTGGAGATCCACGTGCCGGACGAGTTTCTCGGGGGAGTCATCGGCGACATCAACGCGCGCAGGGGACGCGTGACCCTGGTGGACCGGCGGCAGGAAGCGAGCCTGCTCACCGCCCAGGTGCCGCTCAGGGAGATGTTCGGATACGTGACGGCGCTCCGCTCCCTGTCGCAGGGAAGGGGGACCCACCGGATGAAATTCTCGCACTACGATCGTGCCTAGGGACAACGACCGCGGAGGCGTCGGGGGAGTCATGAAGATCTTCGACGAGGAGTTCTACAAGGAGCGCGTGAACGTGTTCCCCTTCATCAAGCTGATGGGGCTGAAGCTCCTGTCCTCGGGGGGCGGAAAGAGCGTGATGGAGTGCAGGATCCGGCCGATCCTCAAGAATTCCGGGGGGACGCTGCACGGCGGCGTGATGGGCGCCCTGGTCGACACGTCGGTGGCCACCGCGCTGCGGAGCGTGATGCCGCTGTCTTCCCGGATGACCACCGTGGAGTACAAGGTGAATTTCCTGAAGCCGGTGCCGGGGGGGACGATCACCGCGCACGCGAGCATCCTTCGGCTCGGCAGGACGATCGCGGTGGGGGCCACGGAGATCCGGGACGAGGCGGGAGACGTCGTCGCCTTCGGATCGGCGACCTACTACATCCTGAATGTCCGGCCCCCGGCGGAGAGCCCTGTTATAATGGAGAA
>PQAK01000009.1 GCA_003105225.1 Deltaproteobacteria bacterium
CCTTCCACGATGTCGAACAGCACGACGTCGCCGAGCTCCCGTTGCGCGCACAGCTGCGCCAGCACGCCGCCGATCTGACCGCCGCCGATAACCGCAATCTTCTTTCTTGCCATGGCTGCCTCCTTGGGTGTGTGAGTGATCTGTCGTGCGGAAAGCTTTGCCAATGAACTATATCATATTCGCGGCAAATGATATGAAAGACTGTGGTGCGTGCCGGAGGGGGCCTTGTTTTCCGACAGGATAACTTCGGACGGGATGCGGAACGCCGTGATCTGGGCCGGCCTTTCGATCGCCCTCCTGCTGTCCGTCTTCCTGGCCGTCGGCCTGTGCACGGAAGCGTGCAAGGCGACCTATAACTGGACGATATTCCGGATGAAATTCCCCTTCCTGGGGATCGGTTTCTTCGCGTTTTGCCTGCTGTTGTTCTATTTCCGGGACCGCGCCCCCCTCCGGTTCCTCTTCGAGGTCACGATCGCCGGGGCGTGCGGGGCGGAGATCACGTTCATCTACGCGCAGCATTCCCTGATCGAAAGATGGTGCCCGATGTGCCTTGCCGTGGCATTCTGTGTGTACGCGGCGGGATTCGCCATCGCGTCCGGGTACATCGCCCGGTCGAGGAAACGCATCGAACCGGGGAGGGGAGAGAGGATGCGGCATCTGACCAAAGGGGTGGTGCTGGCGGCGGCGCTGTTCGCGGGGGCGTATGGATCCTTCCTGGGCCTGGGAGACCCGGCCCGCTCGCACGCGGCGACGCTGTCGGCGGCGCTCGGGAAGCTGGACTCCGATATCGAGGTCTACGTGTTCACCGACTGGTTCTGTCCCGCCTGCCGGCAGGCGGAGCCGGAGATGGAGAAGGCGTACCCGAATATCATGAAGCGGGCAAAGCTCCTGTTCATCGACGATCCCATCCACGCGGAGAGCATGAATTTCATCCCCTACAACCTGTCCTTCCTGGTCCGGGAGAAGGGGAAATACCTGGAGATCCGGAAAGCGCTGCTCGCCCTGGCGGCGCGGACGAAGGAACCAACGCCGGAGGATGTCCAGAAGGCGGTGGAGAAGCTGGGGATCGTCTATCGTCCCCTGAACTATTCCGACGTGAACGCGGGCATACAATATTTCCAGTCGACGGCGAAGGCGTTCCGCGTGGAGGGAACCCCTTCGATGGTGGTATACAACCGGAAGACGAAAAGTTACAAGCTGCTCACCGGCGTCAGGGATCTCTCCGCCGCCAACATCCTCATGGCGGTTTCGGGAGTCGCCCCCCCGTAACCGTACCGCCGGGGAGCTCAGTCGTGGAATGCCTCCCCCCAATCCGTGTTCGGGAACGCCGCCTTCATCCAGCTCCGGATGGCTTGCATCGCGGGACGCTTGAAGGTCGACTGGAAGAGCTTGTAGAGCCGGAGGAAACAGTCCCGCTGCTCGAATCGGCGCCCCGCCCCCTTGGGGATCCCCGCAAATTCCTCGGCGAACGCTTTCGCTTTTTCGAGCTGTCCGCGGGCGATGCGCCCCTCCCGGGTATCCTCCAGGAAGAATGCGATCTCCGTGGCGCTCAACAGGGTGCCGATGACCGAAACGATGTCCCTGGCCCGCTTCCGGCTGGGAAAGGGCGGCCGCCTCGGGGTGGCGCAATCCGAGCAGATTCTCAACGCATGGTAGAAATCGCCGGGGCGGTGGGATCCGTTCGACGCTTCGATCATGTGGAGAAGGGCCGTCTCGGTGTCACGGCGCCGCAGGATGCGGACGGCCTCGGCCTGGATGGCCGGATCGAAGGACCGGATCGCCTGCAGGGCGTTCTCCCGCCAGTTTTTCGGCAGGCGGGGAAGATGCTTCCTTGTCATGAGGCGCCACCTCCGGGAAAGGCCCCACGCCGACCCGCGCCGGGAACCCCTCCGAACATGCCTTCTGATTATTGCAGAATTCCCCCCCCGGGAGAAATATCTTGAATGTAGTGCCCGATTTTGAAAAAATTGGGCGTCCATGGAGCGTGCGCCGGCGCTTCACCGGCGAGAACGGCCGAAATTTCGCGGAAATGAAACCGATGGACCGGCCCGCGGCCGGTGACGAGGCGCGATCCGCGGGAATCCCCTCCGCGCCTAGGAGAGGGTCTACATGAGCCGAAAGATCAATTTCAACGCCGGACCCGCCACCCTTCCTCTTCCTGCGCTGGAGCGCGCGCGCGAGGAGCTCCTCGATTTCGCGGGGAGCGGCATGTCGGTGATGGAGCACAGCCATCGCGGAAAGGAATACGAGGCGGTTCACAACGAGGCCATCGCCCTCGTCCGGGAGCTCCTCGGCGTTCCGGCAAGCTACGAGGTCCTGCTGCTCCAGGGAGGGGCCACGGCGCTGTTCGCGCAGGTGCCCATGAACCTCCTGGAGAAGGGCAAGAGCGCCCAGTACCTCATCACCGGCGCATGGGGCGAAAAGGCGCTGGGGGAGGCGAAGATCGTTTCGGCGATGTTCGGGGCCGGGATTGCCGTCCAGAACCTCGGCGTCGGCGAAGGCAAGGAGAAGAAATTCACCCGCGTGCCCGCCCCTTCCGAAGTGAAGGTCGACCCCGACGCCGCCTTCCTCCACATCACCTCCAACGAGACGATCCACGGCGTGGAGTTCAACGTCGACCGGTCCCGCGCCTTCCCGGACACCGGCGCCGTGCCGCTGGTCGCGGACATGTCGAGCGACTTCCTCTGGCGTCCCTTCGACATCACGAAGTTCGGGCTGGTCTACGCCGGCGCCCAGAA
>PQAK01000010.1 GCA_003105225.1 Deltaproteobacteria bacterium
AAGCCTGCCGTCGGGGGGATCCCTCCCAGCGACACCAGGAACAGGGTGAGCAGCCCGGCCAGCGCGGGATACTTGAACCCGATCCCGGCCAGGTTCCGGATGTCGTAGCCCTCCTCCTCCTTCTGCGCGATGAGCATCACCACTCCGAAGGCGCCGATGTTCATGAACGCGTAGACGAGCAGGTAGAACAGGGACGCCTGGCTGCCCAGCACGTCCCCGGAGACCAGCCCGACCAGGATGTATCCCGCGTGGGCGATCGAGGAGTAGGCGAGCATCCGCTTCACGTTGTCCTGCAGGAGCGCGGAGAGGTTCCCCACGGTCATCGTCAGCACGGCAAGCACCCACAGGACCTTCCACATCGCCGGCTGCATCCCCCCGAAGGTCAAAAGCGCCACCCGGATGAGGGCGGCGAACGCCGCCGCCTTGACCGCCGCCGACATGAAGGCGGTGATCACCGTGGGCGCCCCCTCGTAGGCGTCGGGGGTCCACATGTGGAACGGCACCAGCGACACCTTGAAGGCGAGCCCGACCAGGAGGAGGCCGACCCCCCCGAGGAACAGCGGGTTCGCGGCGAGCCGCGGATCGAGGAGCATGGAGGCCAGCACGGTGAGCTTGGTGGTCCCGGTCGCGGAGTACATCAGGGCGATCCCGTAGAGGAAGAACCCGGAGGCGAACGCGCCGAGGAGGAAATATTTCAGCGCCCCCTCGATCGAGGACATCCGGTGGCGATGGAACCCGACCAGGACGTAGATCGGGATCGACAGGGTCTCCAGCCCCAGGAAGATCGTCATGAGGTCGGTCCCCTTGGCCATGAACATCATCCCGGAGGTGGAGAGCAGAAGCAGGGCGTAGAACTCCCCCTTCTGGGTCCCCTCCCACTCGGAGTAGCCGGTCGCCATCAGCAGCGTCAGCGCGCAGGCGGAAAGGATCACGATCTCGAAGAACGCCCCCAGCCCGTCGTGGACCACCATCCCGGAGAAGCCCTGGACCTTCGACGGCCCCATCGCGAAGACGGCGAACAGGGAAAGGGCGACCCCGGCGATGCTGACCCCGCACAACGCCCGCTTCTTCTCCTCGGGCAGGACGAGGTCGACGAACAGGACGAAAATCGCCGTCGCCACGACGATGGTTTCGGGAAGGATGCTGTACAGTCCGGTGAGCAGCGCCTGCGGGTCTATGGCGATCGGAGGCATCCGGTCACTTCCTCACGTCGAAGTAGCGGGCCAGCAGGGGCTCCCCCGCCGGGCGCGCGGCCAGGGCCGCCTGCCGTTTCGTTTCCATGCGGACGACGACCGCCTTGACCGAGGCGTCCATCTTCCTCAGGAAGGTCTGGGGATAGACGCCGATCCAGAAGATCATCACGAGGAGCGGCAGCAGGTAGGCCACTTCCCTCGCGTTCAGGTCCGGCAGGCGGAGGTTCTTCTCGTTGGTGACCTTGCCGAACATCACCCGCTGGAACATCCAGAGCATGTAGACCGCGGCGAGGATCACCCCCGAGGCGGCGAACACCGTCAGCACCCGGGAGGTCTTGAAGGCCCCCAGCATGATGAGGAACTCCCCGACGAACCCGTTCATCCCGGGCAGCCCGATCGAGGAGAGCGTCACGATCATGAAGACGGCGGCGTAGAGGGGCAGGACCTTGGAGAGCCCCCCGAACTCCGAGATCAGCCGCGTGTGCCGCCGCTCGTAGATGATGCCGACGATGAGGAAGAGCGCCCCGGTGGAGACGCCGTGGTTGATCATCTGGAGGATGCCGCCCTCGATCCCCTGGAGGTTGAAGGCGAACAGCCCCAGCATGACGAAGCCCAGGTGGGACACCGAGGAGTAGGCGACGAGCTTCTTCATGTCCTTCTGGACCATGGCGACCAGCGCGCCGTAGATGATCCCGATGACCGCGAGCCCGCCGACCACCGGCATCAGGTCGTACGCGGCCACGGGGAACAGCGGCATGGCGAACCGCAGGAAGCCGTAGGTCCCCATCTTGAGGAGGACGGCCGCCAGGATGACCGACCCCGAGGTCGGCGCCTCCACGTGCGCGTCGGGGAGCCACGTGTGGAACGGGAACATCGGGACCTTGAACGCGAACGCCAGCGCGAAGGCGGCGAACATCCAGAACTGGAGCTTCACCGGGATGTCGATCGCGTACAGCCGGAGCAGGTCGGTGGAATAGACGCCGGTCACCTGGTGGTGGTGGAAATAGAGGGCGATGATCGCGACCAGCATCAGCACCGACCCGGCGAACGTGTACAGGAAGAACTTGATCGCCGCGTAGATCCGCCGCTCGCCCCCCCACACGCCGATGAGGAAGTACATCGGGATGAGCACCAGCTCCCAGAAGATGTAGAAGAGGAACAGGTCGACGGCGAGGAACACCCCCACCATCCCGACCTCGAGGACCAGCATGAAGATCATGAACTCCTTCACGTGCTTCTCGACCGCCGCGTAGGTGGAGAGGATCGCGATCGGCATCAGGAAGGTCGTCAGCATCACGAGCCACAGGGAGATGCCGTCGACGCCGACGGAATACTCGATCCCGTAGGCGGGGATCCAGGGGGCGCGGGAGACGAACTGCATCGCCGCGGTCGCGCCGTCGAAGTTCAAGGCCACCGGCAGGGAAAGGAAAAATTCCGCCAGGGTCACCAGGAACGTCGCGTTGCGGATCAGCCGCGGATTCTCCCGGGGCAGGAAGAAGAGGAGCAGGGCGCCGGCCAGCGGGAAGAAGATCAGCACCGACAGCAGGTTCGAGGACAGCATGGCCGGGATCCCCGTCATGTTCGCACGCTCCGCACAGTCTCCCTTTCCCGTCCTACCGCGCCAGGAAGTAGCCGACGATGACGATCGCGCCGAGCAGCAGCGAGAAGGCGTAGCCGCCCACGACGCCGGTCTGCACCCGCCGCAGCCGGTCGCCCGCGCCGCGCACGGTCGCAGCGATCCCGTTGACGGCGCCGTCGATGAACGCCGCGTCGAAGGCCTGCCACAGCCAGATCGACCCGTTGACGATCCTGCGGACGATGAAGAGGTCGTAGATCTCGTCCACGTAATACTTGTGGGAGACCCAGTCGTAGAGGCCGGGCACCGAATCCGCGATCTTCTTCGGCGTGTCCGTCCGCACGCGGTAGAGGGCGTACGCCAGCGCGATCCCGCACAGCGCCACCGCCACCGAGGCCGCCATCAGGCCCCATTCCAGCGCGACGGGGGCATGCTCCGCCCCGTGCGCCGCCCCTTCCGCGCCGTGGCCGAAGACCGGGGCGAGCCACGCCTCGAAATGGTTCGGGAGATGGAACAGGTCGCCGATCAGCGCCGGCATCCCGATCCACCCGCCGACGATCGAGAGGACGGCCAGCAGCATGAGCGGCACGGTCATCGAAAACGGCGACTCGTGGACGTGCTTCTCGACCTGCGGCTCCATCCGGGAGGCGCCGAAGAAGGTCAGGAACACCAGCCGGAACATGTAGAACGCGGTGATTCCCGCCGCCAGCGCCCCGATCGCCCACAACAGGACGCTGCCGTGCGGGGACGAGAACGCCTGCCAGAGGATCTCGTCCTTGGAGAAGAAGCCCGACAGCCCCGGGATCCCCGCGATCGCCAGCGTGGCGACGAACATCGTGGCGAAGGTGATCGGGAGGTATTTCTTCAGCCCCCCCATCTTCCGCATGTCCTGCTCGCCGGAGAGGGCGTGGATCACCGAGCCGGAGCCGAGGAAGAGCAGCGCCTTGAAGAAGGCGTGGGTCATGAGGTGGAAGATCCCCGCGGTGAAGGCGCCGACGCCGCAGGCCAGGAACATGTACCCGAGCTGGGAGACGGTGGAGTAGGCGAGCACCCGCTTGATGTCGTTCTGCGTGATGCCGATCGTGGCGGAGAAGATCGCCGTCGCCGCGCCCACGACCGCCACCACGGCCATCGAGACGGGGGACAGCAGGAACAGCGCGTTCGAGCGGGCGACCATGTAGACGCCCGCCGTGACCATCGTGGCGGCGTGGATCAGGGCGGAGACCGGCGTGGGGCCCTCCATCGCGTCGGGCAGCCAGACGTAGAGCGGGATCTGCGCCGACTTGCCGGTGGCGCCGAGGAACAGCAGCAGGGTGATCGCCGTGGCGATCCCGGTCGTCAGCGTGCCGTTGGCGGACAGGAGGGGGACCTTCGCGAAGACCTCCGTGTAGGAGAGCGTCCCGAACGTCCAGAAGAGGAGGAACATCCCGAGCAGGAAGCCGAAGTCGCCGATCCGGTTGACGATGAACGCCTTCTTCCCGGCGTCGGAGGCGCTCTTCTTCTCGTACCAGAAGCCGATCAGCAGGTAGGAGCAGAGCCCCACCCCCTCCCACCCGACGAACATCAGCAGGTAGTTGTCCCCCAGCACCAGGGTCAGCATCGCGAAGGTGAACAGGTTCAGGTAGACGAAGTACCGGGCGACCGCCTTCTCGTGGGACATGTACCCCACGGAGTAGACGTGGATGAGGAACCCGACGCCGGTGACCACCAGGATCATCACCGAGGAGAGCGGGTCGAGCTGCAGGGCCGCGGGGGCGGAGAACCCTCCCGCCTGGATCCAGGGGAAGAGGACCTGGACGAACAGCCGGTCGTGCGGGGCCCGCGCGGCGAGCGCCAGCACCGACAGGAGGGAGACGAGGAAGGCCCCCGCCACCACCGCCGGGCCGATGAAGGCGACGAGCTTCCGGTACGCCGCAGGGGCGTGCGAATCTCCATGTCCGCCGTGCGTATCCGCTCCGTGGGACGAAGCCCCGTGGGGCGAAGTCCCATGCCCGCCGTCCCCGCGCGCCGCTTCGGCGAGCAGGAGCGGGCGCTCGGCGAACAGGGCGATCGCGCCGTTCAGGACCACCCCCAGCAGCGGGAGCGCCGGGACCAGCCACAGGTAGTCGAGGATGCCGTTCACCATTTCAGGACCTTGAGTTCCGTGATGTCGATCGTTTCCTTCAGCCGGTACAGGGCGATCAGGAGCGCCAGCCCCACCGCCGCCTCGGCCGCCGCCACGGTCATCAC
>PQAK01000011.1 GCA_003105225.1 Deltaproteobacteria bacterium
GCGACGATCGCCCTGACGCAGAACGACATCAAGAAGGTGCTGGCCTACTCGACCATCTCCCAGCTCGGCTACATGATCATGGGGCTCGGGGTCGGCGGCTACACGGCGGGGCTGGCGCACCTGACCACCCATGCGGCGTTCAAGGCGTGCCTCTTCCTCGGCTCGGGATCCGTCATCCACGCCGTCCACAGCCAGGACATGCGCGAGATGGGCGCCCTGCGGAAGAAGATGCCCATCACCTTCGTCACCTTCCTGATCGCGACGCTGGCGATCGCCGGGGTGCCGGGCTTCTCGGGCTTCTTCAGCAAGGACATGATCCTCGGGGCGGCGCTCGAGTTCGGGATGAAGAACCCGCAGCACTACATCCTCTTCTTCGGCGCGCTGTTCACCGCGGGGATGACCGCCTTCTACATGTTCCGGCTGGTGATCCTCACCTTCCTCGGGAAGCCCAAGGACCATCACAAGTTCGACCATGCGCACGAGTCACCCCCCAACATGTGGGTGCCGCTGGTGATCCTGGCGGCCCTTTCCTTCTCCTTCTGGTACAGCGGATGGTTCGGCGAGCTGATCCGGAAGCCCGCGTCGGCGATCCCCGTCGTCACCGCGGCGGCGCATGCCGAAGCGGCCCCCGCTGCGTCTTCCGCCCTGCCGGCGGCGCCGCATGCGCAGGCGCCGGCCCACGAAGCCGCGCCGGCGACGCACGACGTTTCCGGCCCCCGCTCCGAGGCGAAGGGCGGGCATGAGGCGGCGGCCGGGGAGGCATCGCACGACGCGCACCTGGCGCACACCGCCCACCGGTATGCGATGATTTCGTCGGTTGCCGTGGGGACCTTGGGGATCGCGCTGGCGTTCGTCGTCTACTTCTTCGGCTGGGTGAACCCGGACCGCGTTGCGGCGATGTTCGCGCCGGTGCACACGTTCCTCAGGAACAAGTGGTACTTCGACGAGCTGTACGAGGCGACGGCCATCAACGGATCGAAGGCCCTGTCGCGCGCTCTGGGATGGTTCGACCTGAACGTCGTGGACGGCCTCGTCAACCTCTGCGCCCAGATGGGAGTGTGGATCTCGTTCCTGGTCGGCAAGTTCGACAACCGCGTGATCGACGGCGCGGTGGACGGCGTGGCGACCTCGACGATCGGAAGCGGCGCCTTCATCCGCCGGTTCCAGACGGGGAAGCTCTACCACTACGTGTTCATCCTGGCGGGCGGGATCCTGATCATCTACCTCGTAAAAGCTTTCTGACCGGAGGAGGTCTTCCGTGGGGTTTATCGACAGTCACATCCTGAGCCTGATGACGTTTCTTCCCCTGCTCGGCGGGGTGGTCATCCTCTGCCTGCCGAAGGGGAATGACAACCTCGTCAAGACGGTGGCCGCCGTCGCGTCGTTCCTCCCGATCCCGCTGGCGCTCAAGCTCCTGCTGGGGTTCGACCGGACGGTGGGCGGCGTCAACGCGGCGAACCAGTTCCAGTTCGTCGAGCACTACAGCTGGATCCCCTCCATCAACGTCGATTACTTCATGGGGGCCGACGGGATCTCGATGCCGATGCTGATCCTGACGGCCCTCCTGTCGTTCCTGGCGGTGATCGGCTCCTTCGGGATCAAGAACAAGATCAAGGGGTACATGGCGCTCTTCCTGCTCCTCGAGACCGGGATGATGGGCGTGTTCGCGTCGCTCGACTTCTTCCTCTTCTACGTCTTCTGGGAAGTGATGCTCCTCCCGATGTACTTCCTCATCGGGATCTGGGGCGGCCCGCGCAAGGAGTACGCGGCGATCAAGTTCTTCCTGTACACGCTGCTCGGCTCGGTCCTGATGCTGCTGGTGATGCTGGCGCTCTACTTCAACACGACGAACCCCGAGACGGGCGGGCACACCTTCAACATGCTCCACTACATGCCGCAGGCGACCCACAACGCGTGGCTGAAGGGGTTCGACGTCCGGATCCTCCTGTTCCTGGGGCTGTTCATCGGCTTCGCGATCAAGGTGCCCCTCTTCCCGTTCCACACCTGGCTCCCCGACGCCCACGTCGAGGCGCCGACCGCCATCTCGGTCATCCTGGCGGGCGTGCTCCTGAAGATGGGGACCTACGGCCTGATGCGGATCTCCTTCCCGATCTTCCCCGACATCGCGCGGTACTTCGCCGTCCCGATGGCGGTCCTGGGGATGATCAACATCGTCTACGGCGCGCTGTGCGCCATGGCGCAGTCCGACCTCAAGAAAATGGTCGCCTACTCCTCGGTCAGCCACATGGGGTTCGTCCTCCTCGGCATGGCGGCGCTCACCCCGGCCGGGATGGTCGGCGCCTCCTTCCAGATGTTCACCCACGGCATGATCACGGCCATGCTCTTCTTCCTGGTCGGCGTCGTCTACGACCGGGCGCACCACCGCCAGATCGACGGCTTCGGGGGGCTGGGCGCCGTGGTGCCCGTCTACACCGCCTTCATCACCTTCGCGTTCTTCGCGTCGCTCGGCCTGCCGGGCCTGTCCGGGTTCGTCGCCGAGTCGATGGTGTTCCTCGGCTCGTTCCCCGTCTTCCGGACGATCGTGATGATCGCCGCCGTCGGGATCATCTTCGTCGCCGCGTTCCACCTGTGGGCGCTGCAGCGGGTCTTCCTCGGGCCGCTGAACCCGAAGTACGCCACCCTCGAGGAGATCAACGCCCGGGAGATCTTCTGCCTCACCCCGCTGGCGGTGATCTCGCTGTTCCTCGGCATCTTCCCGATGCCGCTGGTGAACCTGATGAATACCTCGCTGTTGAAGCTCGTGGACGTCGTGAAGACGGTGCTCTAGGATGCCGCTGGGAAACCTCGCAAGCGTCAGCCGCTTCCTGCCGGAGCTGGCCGTCACGGCGACGATCCTGCTGCTGGTCGCCGTGCACGTCGTCGGGAAAAACCGGCAGTCGTCCGCATCGGCGCTGCTCTCGCTGGCCGGGGTCGGCGCGGCCCTGCTCCTGACCGCCCTCCAGCCCTCGATGCCGGCGGTATCCCTCTTCGAGGGGATGGTGGCGCTGGACGGGTTCGCGGTGTTCTTCAAGGCGCTGACGGCCCTGGCCACGATCGTCGTCATCTTCATGTCGATGGACAGCGCGGAGCTCTCCGGCAAAAGCCAGGCCGAGTACTACGTCTTCCTGCTGTCGGTGCTGCTCGGGATGTTCCTGCTCTCGTCGGCGACCGACCTCGTGATGCTGTACCTGTCCCTCGAGCTCGTCTCGATCCCCTCGTACCTGCTCGCCGGCTACCTCAAGGGGCGGAAGTCCTCGAACGAGGCCTCGATGAAGTACGTGGTCTACGGCGCGACCGCGTCGGGGGTGATGATCTACGGGTTCTCGCTCCTGTACGGCCTGACCGGCACCACGCAGATCGCGGAGATCGGGCGGGCGCTCGCGACGGGGAAGGCGGCGCTGCCGCTGTTCCTGGCCGCCGTGATGGTGGCCGTCGGGTTCGGGTACAAGATCGCGGCGGTCCCGTTCCACATGTGGAGCCCCGACGTGTACGAGGGGGCGCCCACCCCGGTCACCGCCTTCCTGTCGGTGGGCCCCAAGGCGGCCGGATTCGCGGTGCTGGTCCGTTTCTTCTACACCGTGTTCGCCTCCCCCGACGGGGCGGGAGGCCCGTGGACGCTCTCCTCCCCCGTGGACTGGACGCTGCTGTTCGCGGTCCTCTCCGCGGCGACGATGACGGTGGGGAACCTCGTCGCCGTCAACCAGAAGAACGTGAAGCGGCTTCTGGCCTACTCCTCCATCGCCCACGCCGGCTACATGCTGATGGGATTCGTCCTCCTGACCCCCGCCGGCATCCAGGCGATCCTGTTCTACCTCGTCGTCTACCTGTTCATGAACCTGGGCGCGTTCTACGTGGTGATCCTGGTGGCCAACGGGACCCGGAGCGAGGACATCTCGGATTACGCCGGGCTGGGCAGCCGGGCGCCGTTCGCCGCCGTCTCCCTCGCCATCTTCCTGTTCGCCCTGACCGGGATCCCGCCGTTCTCCGGCTTCATCGGGAAGGTCTACCTCTTCGCCGAGGTCATCAACCGCGGGGTCTACTGGCTGGCCGTGGTGGCCGCGCTGAACAGCGTCGTCTCGCTGTACTACTATGCGCGCATCGTCAAGGTCATGTTCCTCGAGGAGCCCGCGGAAAAAGCGGAGCTGGCCGTCCCGGCGTTTCCCCGGGCGCTCCTCTGCCTTCTCGCGGTGCCCACGCTCCTCCTCGGGGTATACTGGGAGCCCGTCATCCGGGTGGCGGCGAATTCCGTAAGGCTTCTGGCCTTCTAGCTTTCCGCAGGAAAGGGGCGTCGTGGCGAACTTCCTGTCCTCCATCCGGTTCTCCGACCCGTATTTCTCGGTCCTCCTGATGCTGGTGATCGGGGTGGGGATGTCGGTCGCGTTCGTGCTCCTGTCGCAGGCCCTGGGACCGAAGCGGTACGACCGGGTCAAGTACAGCGTCTACGAGTGCGGCGTCGACCCGCTCACCACGGCCTCGGTGCGCGTCTCGGTGAAGTTCTACCTGCTCGCGATCCTGTTCATCCTCTTCGACCTGGAGACGGCGTTCCTCTATCCGTGGGCGGTCCTGTTCCGGCAGCTGGGGTGGTTCGGGTTCCTGGAAATGCTGGTCTTCCTCCTGATCCTCCTGGCGGGGCTGATCTACGCGTGGAAGAAAGGGGCGCTGGAATGGCAGTAGAGAACCGTCCGGCAGGCGGCCCCCCGGGCGGCGGCTACGCCCTGACCACCCTGGAGGCGATGATCGCGTGGGGGCGCAAGTACTCGATCTACCCGTTCACCTTCGCCACCGCCTGCTGCGGCATCGAGGTGATGGGCGGCTTCGGGACGCACTACGACCTGTCCCGCTTCGGCGCCGAGGTCGTCCGGTTCTCCCCGCGGCAGGCGGACGTGCTCCTCGTCGCGGGGACGATCAACTACAAGATGGCGCCGGTGCTGAAGCGGATCTACGACCAGATGCTCGAGCCGAAGTGGGTCATCGCGATGGGCGCGTGCGCCTCCTCGGGCGGCTTCTACAACAACTACACCGTCCTGCAGGGGATCGACAAGATCCTCCCGGTCGACGTCTACATCCCCGGCTGCCCGCCGAACCCCGAGGGGATCATCGACGCCGTCGTGCCGATCCAGAAGATCATGGAGACCGGCGCCCCCCGGGCTTCCGAGCGCTGGCCGATCAAGATCTGAGGAGAAACGGAAGGGGCATGGCCGAAGAGACGAAGAGCCCGGTGCTGCGGAAGCTGGTCGAGACGTTCGGCGACGCGGTCGTCTCCACGCACTCCCGGTTCGGGGACGACACGGCCCTGGTGCGCCGGGAGCGGATCGTGGAGATCCTCGCGTTCCTGCGGGACGACCCCGACTGCCTCTTCGACTTCGCGATGGACCTGACCGGCGTCGACTACCTCGGGGAGGAGCCCCGGTTCGAGGTGGTCTACCACCTGTACTCGCTGGAGAAGAAGCACCGGGTGCGGATCAAGGCGCGCCTCCACGAGGACGACCCGGTGATCGACTCGGCGGTTTCGGTGTGGCCGGGGATCAACTGGTACGAGCGGGAGGCGTGCGACATGTACGGCATCGTCTTCCGCGGCCACCCGAACCTGAAGCGGATCCTCATGTACGAGGGGTTCGTCGGCCACCCGCTGCGGAAGGACTACCCGAAGGCGAAGCGGCAGCCGACCGTGGGGCCGGAGGAATAGGATGGCGGAGCTCGTCGGCGACCGGAAAACAGGCGGGAAGCTCGACATGCAGGCCGAGCCGGTGATCCTGAACATCGGCCCGTCGCACCCCGCCACGCACGCCACGCTCCGGTTCGTCGCCGAGCTGGACGGCGAGACCATCCTGTCGCTTGTCCCCGAGTTCGGCTACCTGCACCGGGGCTTCGAGAAGGAGTCCGAGGCCCACACCTGGACCCAGGTGGTCCCGTACACCGACCGGCTGAACTACGTCTCCCCGCTGATGAACAACGTGGGGTACGCGATGGCGGTGGAGAAGCTGTGCGGCATCGAGGTCCCGGAACGGTGCCAGTACATCCGCGTGCTCATCTGCGAGCTCTCCCGGATCATCGACCACATGGTGTGCATCGGCACGAACATGGTCGACCTGGGGGCCCTCACCAACTTCTGGTACTTCTGGAAGCCCCGGGAAGAGGTCTACATGCACCTGATCGAGCCGCTGACGGGCACGCGGCTCACGACGGGGTACACCCGGATCGGCGGCATGCAGTGGGACCTGCCGGAGGGCTGGGTCGAGAAGTGCCGCGCCATCTGCAGGAACGTGTTCCGGCCGGCGATCGCGGACGTGAACGCGCTGCTGACGAAGAACCGGATCTTCATCGACCGCACGATGGGCGCCGGGCCCATCACCGCGAAGGACGCGATCGCCCTGGGGTTCACCGGGCCGTGCCTGCGGGCGGCGGGGGTCCCCCTCGACCTGCGGAAGGACCAGCCGTACCTCGTCTACGACCGGTTCGACTTCGACGTGCCCGTCGGCGAGGAGGGCGACACCTGCGACCGGTACATGGTCCGCATGGAGGAGATGCGGCAGTCGGTGCGGATCATCGAGCAGGCGCTCGACCAGCTGCCGGGCGGGCCGGTCAACGTCGACGACACCCGCTACGTCCTCCCCGACAAGCAGCAGGTCTACACGAACATCGAATCGCTCATGCAGCACTTCAAGAACATCTTCGAGGGGATCCAGGTTCCCGCCGGCGAGGTCTACTCCGCCACCGAGGCGGCCAACGGCGAGCTGGGGTTCTACATCGTCAGCAAGGGCGGCGGCGGGCCGTACAAGATCAAGGTCCGGCCCCCGTGCTTCAACATGTTCCAGGGGATGCCGCGCCTGTGCGAGGGGCAGATGATCGCGGACCTGATCGCGGTCCTGGGAAGCGTCAACATCATCGCGGGGGAGCTCGACCGGTGAGCGTCGCCTTTTCCGATGCGGCACGAAGCGAGCTCGAGCGGATCCGCTCGCGCTACCCGGACCGGGAGGCGGCGATCCTGCCGGCCCTGCATCTCGCCCAGCGCGAGTTCGGGTACGTCTCCGACGAGGCGATCGTGTACCTGGCGGATCTCTTGGGGTTCGCCCCGGCGCGCATCGAGGGGGTGGCGACCTTCTACACCATGTACAACCGGAAGCCCGTGGGCAAGTACCACGTGCAGATCTGCCGCAACATCTCCTGCTCGCTGCTGGGCGCCGAGCACCTGATCGAGCACGTCTCGAAAAAGCTCGGGGTCCGGCCGGGAGAGACGACCCCGGACGGGAAGTTCACGCTGACCGCGGTGGAATGCCTGGGAAGCTGCGGGACCGCGCCGGTGATGCAGGTCAACGACGACTACCACGAAAGCCTGACCGAGGAGAAGATCGACGCCCTCCTCGACCGGCTGCCGTAGGGGAAGCGGCAAAAACGACGATGGAAACGGTCCTCACCACCCACTTCGCCAACGAGCAGTACCGGCATGCCGACACGTACCTGCAGTTCGGCGGTTACGAGGCGCTGCGCAAGGCGCTCGCAGGCCCCCGGGAGCGGATCGTCGACGAGGTGAAGAAGGCGAACCTGCGCGGCCGCGGCGGCGCCGGCTTCCCGGCGGGGGTCAAGTGGGGGTTCCTGCCCAAGGACCTCTCCCGGCCGCGGGTCCTGGTGATCAACGCCGACGAGGGCGAACCGGGGACGTTCAAGGACCGGCAGATCATGGGCAAGGCGCCGCACCTCCTCCTGGAGGGGATCGCCATCGCCTCCTACGCCATGTCGATCCACCTGAGCTACATCTACATCCGCGGGGAATTCATCCGGGAGGCGAGGATCGTGGAGGAGGCGGTCGCCGAGGCGTATGCCCGCGGTTTCTTCGGGAAGAACATCCTGGGGTCCGGGTTCGACCTCGAGGTCTCGGTCCACCGCGGCGCGGGCGCCTATATCTGCGGGGAGGAGACCTCCCTCATCAATTCCCTCGAGGGGAAGCGGGGATGGCCGCGGATCAAGCCTCCCTTCCCGGCGTCCGTAGGGGCGTTCGGCCTCCCGACGATCGTGAACAACGTCGAGACGATCGCCGACGTGCCGTGGATCGTCACCCACGGCGGGGAGAAGTTCGCCGCGCTCGGCGTCGAGAAGAACGGCGGGACGCGGCTGATCGGCGTCAGCGGGCCGGTGAACCGGCCCGGCGTCTACGAGCTGCCCGCCGGCGTGCTCCTGCGGGAGATCATCTACACCCACGCCGGGGGCCTGAAGGACGGCAGGCAGCTGAAGGCGGTGATCCCCGGCGGCTCGTCCACGCCCGTCCTGCGCCCCGACGAGATCGACGTGACGTACGACATCGAGTCGATGGCGAAGATCGGGACGATGGCCGGATCCGGCGGCGTGATCGTCATCCCCGAGGGGACCTGCATGGTGCGGGCCCTCCACGTCCTCATGAACTTCTACGCGCACGAGTCGTGCGGCCAGTGCACCCCGTGCCGGGAAGGGACCGGGTGGCTCTCGAAGATCGTGGGCCGCATCGAGAACGGACAGGGGCGCGAGGGGGACCTCGAGCTGGTCCTCGACGTGTGCGACAACATGATGGGAAGGACCATCTGCCCGCTGGCCGACGCGGCGGTGATGCCGGCCCAGTCGTTCCTCTGGAAGTTCCGCGACGAGTTCGAGTATCACATCAAGGTGCAAAAATGCCCGTTCGGGAATAAATTCTAGGACGCCCATGCCGACCTTCCTCATCAACGGAATGTCCGCGACGGTTTCCGAGGGGACGACGATCCTCAACGCCGCGAACGAGATCGGCGTCGAGATCCCCCACTACTGCTACCACCCGAAGCTCTCGATCGCCGGGAACTGCCGGATGTGCCTGGTGGAGGTGGAGAAGTTCCCGAAGCTCCAGACCGCCTGCTCCACCGTGGTGACCGAGGGGATGGTGGTGCGGACCGACACGGAGAAGGTGCGCAAGGCGGTCACCGGCGTCCTCGAGTTCATCCTGATCCACCACCCGATCGACTGCCCCATCTGCGACCAGGCGGGCGAGTGCGGGCTGCAGAACTACTACATGAAGTTCGGGCTCCACAAGAGCCGGTACGCCCTCGAGGACAAGGTCCACAAGAAGAAGGTGCAGGACATCGGCGGCCAGATCGTGCTCGACGCCGAGCGGTGCATCCTCTGCTCCCGGTGCGTCCGGTTCCTCCGGGAGGTCACCGGCACCTGCGAGATGGAGTTCTTCAACCGCGGCGACCACTCCGAGATCTCGATCTATCCCGGGAAGCCGCTCGCCAACAACTACACCGGCAACCTCGCCGACATCTGCCCGGTGGGCGCGCTGACGAGCAAGGATTTCCGGTTCAAGTGCCGCGTCTGGTTCCTCAGGCGTTCGACTCGATCTGCACCGGCTGCGCCAACGGGTGCAACGTCGACGCGCACTTCAAGGGCGACATCCTCTACCGGCTCAAGCCGCGCCGCAACGACGCGGTCAACCAGACGTGGATGTGCGACTTCGGGCGGTTCGAATACAAGAAGGCCAACGAGGCCAGGCTCCTGACGCCCGTGCTCCGCGAGGGAGGGACGCCGGCCGCCGCCGCCTGGGACTCCGCCCTCTCCGCGACGGCCCTGAAGTTCCGGCACGCCATCGAGTCCCACGGCCCCGAATCGACGGCCGTCATCGCATCGCCGCAGTCCTCCAACGAGGAGCTGTACCTGGCCGGGAAGCTCGCCCGGGAAGTCCTGCGGACGCCGCATTTCGGCTTCTCCTCCCGGACGGCCGGCGACCGCACGTCGGACGAGTTCCTGATCCGGGCGGACAAGAACCCGAACTCGAAGGGGGCGCAGCTCCTGGGATTCACCGAGGAAGGCTTCGAGCGCACGATCCGGGCGGTCTCCGAGGGGAAGGTCCAGGCGCTCCTGGTCTTCGGCAGCGTCCTGGCCGATCTCCCCGACGGGCGGGTCGCGGAGCTGTTGTCCCGGGTGTCCTTCGTGGCCCAGGTGGGGACGAACGACGGGGCGCTTTCGCGGGCGGCGCACGCCGTCCTGCCGTCGGCCTCCTTCGCCGAGCGGGGCGGGACGTTCACGAACGCCGCCGGGCGCGTGCAGCGGTTCCAGCCGGGGTTCCCGCCGCGCGGCAGGGCGAAGAACGACCTCGAGATCATCGCCGGGATCGCGAGCCGGCTGGGCGCGTCCTGGAGCTTCGACGGCGCGGCCTCCGTGTTCCAGGCGATGTCCGCAGCAGAGGCGCCGTTCGCGGGGTTGAGCTACGACTCCCTGGGCGACCAGGGCCAGGCGGCCGGAGGGGCGAAATGAACGCTCCCCTGTTCGACATCGGGGTATCGGTGGCGCGGATCGCGGTGTTCTTCGCGTTCGTCTTCGGGCTCGTCGTGATCATGACGTGGGTGGAGAGGAAAGGCGCGGCCTACATGCAGGACCGCCGGGGCCCCAACCGGGCGCGGATCCTGGGGATGACCCTGGGCGGCATCTTCCACCCGCTGGCCGACGCGCTGAAGTTCCTCTTCAAGGAGGACTTCATCCCGGACAGCGCCCACCGGCTCTTCTACCAGATGGCGCCGATGTTCGCGCTCGCGCCGGCGATCCTGACGATCGCCATCATCCCGTTCGGCCCCCCGGTCACGGTCGCCGGACGGCAGATCCCGCTCCAGATCGCCGACCTGAACGTCGGCATCCTCTACCTGTTCGCCGTCTCCGGGATGGCGGTCTACGGCGTCGTGCTGGCGGGCTGGTCCTCCAACAGCAAGTACCCGCTCCTGGGCGGCCTGCGGTCGTCCGCCCAGATGATCTCCTACGAGGTGTCGATGGGGCTCTCGATCGTCGGGATCCTCATGGTGTTCAGTTCGGTCCAGCTCTCCGAGATCGCGCGGGGGCAGGGCGAGCTGCTCTTCGGCATCCTGCCGAAGTGGGGGGTCTTCGTCCAGCCGCTGGGGTTCATCCTGTTCCTCGTCGCGCAGTACGCGGAGGCGAACCGGACCCCGTTCGACCTTCCCGAGGGCGAATCGGAGCTGGTGGCCGGGTACCACACGGAATACGGCTCCTTCAAGTTCTCCATGTTCATGATGGCGGAGTACCTCCACATGGTGGTGGGCGCGGCGGTCGTGGCGACCCTCTTCTTCGGCGGCTGGCAGTTCCCGTACCTGGGGGACGCGGGGTTCCTCTTCCCCGGCGGCGCCGCGGTGGCGGTTCCCGCCTGGGCGGTGCTCCTGCTGCGGATCGGGTCGTTCGTCGCCAAGACGCTCTTCTTCGCCTGGCTCTACGTCTGGGTCCGGTGGACGATCCCCCGGTTCCGGTACGACCAGGTGATGCGCCTGGGGTGGAAGGTGATGCTCCCCCTGGCGCTGCTGAACATCTTCGTGACGGGGCTGGTCCTGCTCCTGATCGATCGAGGCGGTGTCTGAGCCCATGGCGATCGGCGTGATCAAAGTCGCGCGTCCCCGGAAGATGTCGTTCGGGGAAAGCCTCTACCTGCTCGAGATCCTGAAAGGGCTCGGCGTGACGATGGGGCACATGCTCCACAACCTGGCCCACAACAAGGACATCCCCACCATCGAATACCCCGAGGTGCGCCGGGTGATGCCCCCCCGGTTCCGAGGCTGCCACCGGCTGATGAAGCGGCCCGACGGCGCCCCCCGGTGCGTGGCGTGCTACTGCTGCGCCACCGCCTGCCCGGCCAAGTGCATCACGATCGTGGCGGGGGAGTCGCCCGACCCGAAGATCGAGAAATACCCGGTGCGGTTCGACATCGACATGCTCCGGTGCGTCTTCTGCGGGCAGTGCGTCGAGGCGTGCCCCGTGCGACGCGATCCGGATGGACACCGGCTGGTTCACCCCGCCGGCGGACACCCGGGAGAAGCTCATCTTCACGATCGACACGCTGCTGGAGAAATAGGGAAATGGAACCGATCCTGTTCATCCTGTTCGGCGCGATCGCGGTCGCCGGCTCCATCATGGTGGTGACGCGGAAGCACCCGATGGCCTCCGCGCTCTACCTGATCCTGACGCTGTTCGCCGTGGCGGCGCTCTTCGTCCTGCGGCAGGCCCACTTCCTGGCGGCGATCCAGGTGATCGTCTACGCCGGGGCGGTCGTGGTCCTGTTCATCTTCGTCATCATGCTCATCAACGTTCCGGAGAACAAGCTTCCGGTGGAGCGGCTGACGGCGCTGCGGTTCCTCGGGGTCGCGGCGGCGGGGCTGCTGATCCTCGAGGGCGCGGTCCTGGCGCGGAAGACCACGATGCCGGGGGGGACGGCCGCGGACTCGGGATCGGTCCAGGCGGTGGGAAGGGCGCTGTTCACCGATTACCTGCTCGCGTTCGAGATCACCTCGGTCCTGCTGCTGGCGGCGGTGATCGGGGCCATCGCGCTGGCGAAGAAGAAGATCTGACGGGGAGAAACGGATGATGGAACCGTCCGCATACCTGCTGCTCTCCGGCATCCTGTTCGGGATCGGGGTGGTGGGCGTGGTGGCGCGCAAGAACGCGCTCATCATCCTGATGAGCGTCGAGATCATGCTCAACGCGGTCAACGTCGCCTTCATCGCGGTCGGGTCGTATTTCGGGGACCCCACCGGCTCGGTGTTCGCCTTCATGGTGATGACCGTGGCGGCGGC
>PQAK01000012.1 GCA_003105225.1 Deltaproteobacteria bacterium
AGGACAAACGCCAAAACGAATATGCCGATCCTTCTGGAAACCAGAAAAATCCCCATGGTAAGCCCCCCGGCCAGCGTCGCGGTATCGCTGGGGAAGGAGCCATATCCTTTGAGAATCGTTTCCACGCCGTTCGGGACCAGCAAGTGCAGGGAGGGATCGTGGACGGGCCGAAGCCGCATGGGCAGGACGATCGTCAGGATAATCGTGATCATCAGCCCCGCAAAGGTCCCGATCACGGAAGCAATCAGGGTCTTCCGGCGTTCCCGCACTTCCGATTCCGCATCCCGGTGAAACCATAAGAACCAATACACCGTTACGATCACCCCGCCCTTCACCAGCATGTTTCTTTCCAGGAGCTGGATCAACACGTCGAACGACCAGGATTTCAATGCCAGACCATTGAGGAAATAGAGAACGGCGTGATCGGCGTCGGCAATCATGTATGCTCCGGATTCTTGCAGTGATGGCTCACGAAGATCAAATGTAAAATTCCCTTTCCTGGAGGGATCCCCGGATCCTCCCCAACCGCCGCCCCACCGCGGCGACCATCGTCAGCTGCCGGTCGTCGAGGGGCTCCCGGCCCCTCGATACCAGTCCGCGGTAGGCCATGGAAGGCAACCCTTTCGCCACCAGGCGGACGAGATCTTTGTAGTCCTTCATGATTTCCTTCGCGACGTCCCCCTTCGAGGTCTTCAAGTGGCCCTTGTACTTTTTATGCATCAGGACCTCTCCGTTCCCCCAGGTCATCCTCTGCCGGAAGAACCCTTTCAGCGTCGACCGGTGCACATGATAGACCAGGGCATCGTCGCATTGGACGAATTTATAAGCCGAATGAAGCTGCATCCGCCAGGTCAGGTCCGCATCCCCTCCCGATTTCCAGTGCTCCTCGAACCGTCCGATCACGTCGAAGACTTCTCTCCGATAGACGGCGTTGGCGGTCTGCGCGTAAGGCAGGAACATGGTGCTTCCCTGCGTGAGGCAGCCGGTCTTGATGAGATATTCCTCGATGTAGTTGGAGGGGGAATACCCTTCGATCCTTCCCGCCACGCAGCCGACGCGGGGATCCCCCATCCGGTCCACCGCCTTGGCGATCCATTCCTTGTCCACGATGCAGTCCGAATCCGTGAATGCGAGGACCTTGCCGCCGGCCCTGCCGATGCCGGCGTTGCGGGCCGCATAGGAGCTCTGGATCAGGTCCTCGAGCATCGAGACGACCGGGAATTCCCGGAGGATCCTCGCGGTCCCGTCCTTCGAATTATTGTCGACGATGATGATTTCGAGCTTCGAGGAGGGATAGTCAAGCTCGAGCAGCGACCGGATGCAGCTTCCGATCGTTCGCTCGCCGTTATACACCGGCACGATGACGGATACGGAGGGATGGGTTTCGCTCATCGGGGAGCCGCCTGGGGGTTCAGCATCGATCCATGTTGTTTCGACGCACGGTTTCGATCAACTGCCCGACCTCCTCCACGGTGGACCGGATATGAAAATTCCGCTGCAATCGGGCGTAGGCCTTTTCAACGACGCTTTTCCGATAGCCTTCGTCGGAGAAGTATTTCCGGCAGGCCTCCGCAAGGGCCCTCCCGTCTTCCGGCGGGACGAGTGCACCGCATTCCCCGTTGTCCAGGATCTCGAGGGGGCCGCCGAATCGCGTCGCGACGATGGGGACCCTGGCGGCCATCGCCTCGAGCAGGACCATCCCGAACGGTTCGGGGCTCGTCGAAGCGTGGACGAACACATCGAGGATGGAAAGCAGGGCCGGGGTGTCGTTCCGGTATCCGAGGAAACGGACCCGGTCCCCCAATCCGGCGTCGTCAACGGACCGTTTCAGGCTGTCCACGTACTCCAGGTCCGCTTCGCCCCAACCGCCGACGATCAGCCCGTACAGATCGGGGTATTCGGGGGCCAGGCCCCGGACCGCCTCGATGAAATACTTCTGTCCTTTCCATGCCCGTACGTTCCCGACGATGCCGATCACCCTGCCGCCGGAGGGGATCCCCAGCTCCTTTTTGATCGCCGCCCGGTCGAACGGGCCTTCGAACAGCTCCGGGTCGATGCCGTCGTAGATCCGCCGCACGGATTTCGATCGGAATCCGTACGCGCGCAGGTTCCGGAGGATGGCGTCGGATACGGCGATCGTGGCATCGATCCCTGCGCTCGCGGCGACATGCTCGGGAGTATAGGGCATGATCCCCCTTTCGTAGGCGATGACCGGCACCTTCATCCGGGATCCGGCGTTCACGAAACTGACCGATTCGTAAACCGTGTTGTTCAACATGAGGACGTCGAACTTCCTGCCGGAAAGATACGCGTGGAGATACTTTTCGAGCTGATATTCGCGCTGGTACCAGTTGACGGCCTTCCGGACGACGGAGAAGCCGTCCTTTCTCGCCGGGACGCTGGGCAGGAGCTCCACGTCGACATCGAGGTCCCGGTACCTGTCGAGATAGCGGTTATCGGAAAAAAATCCGACCGAGAAGCGGAAACGGTCCCGGTCGCTGTACCGCACCAGGTTGTACATGCACGAGTGCGACCCGCCCACGGTGCCGTCGTTCGACGTTTCGCAGAA
>PQAK01000013.1:0-172 GCA_003105225.1 Deltaproteobacteria bacterium
CCGGGAAGGATGAGGGTCCGGTGCCCGACCCGCTCGGCGATGCCGCTCTCCGACAGGGTCTTCGAGATGCTTTCCGCGGTGAATTTCCCCGCGGCCCAGGCGGTGAGAACCGACATCCCGTCGCATTCCGCGATCAGCAGGTACGCGGGGGTCTTCGACGACTCGATGTCGC
>PQAK01000013.1:318-2544 GCA_003105225.1 Deltaproteobacteria bacterium
ATCGGCCGCTGCGGGTCGGTGAAGATATTCTGCCGCAGCGTGAGGATCGGCAGGATCTCCGCCGGGTCCGCGGTATCGAGTACCAGCAGGGATCCGTATTTGGGCACCAGGAGGCACGCGGCCGCAAACGACTGCGGGAATCCCGCCCCGAGATCGAATGCGGTCGGGTACGCGACCTCCCTCGCGCGGTGCGTGATGGCGAGCCGGCGCAGGAAGATGGAATCGGCGACGGCCTGCGGGGCGTCGGCGGGCATCGGATCGGCGACGAGATCGGTCGCCCCCGCCGCGCGCGCTTCCGCGAGCGCCTTCTCGAGCCCGTCGATCCCCGGCGCGCGCACCACCAGGGGGAGCTTCTCCGACGCCGCGAGCCTCGCCCCGCTTTCCGCCTCCCCGGGCGCGGGGGACAGCAGCGGGCGGTACGGCCCCAGTTCCCTGACCGCCGCCGCAAGGGCGGCGCACGGGCCGGAAAGCAGCAGCGGCTTTCCGCAGGCGGCATGCGCCGCCGCCGCGGCCTTCGCGAACCGAACCGGGTCCCCCGATCCGCAGCGCACCGCCACCAGGTCGACGGACAGCGCCTGCCCGACCCGTTCGAAGGAAAGCGCCGAGATGCCGCGCAGGCGCTCCCGGAGGGATTCCTCGGGCAGCGCGTCGGAGACCGACACCGCGATCGCCGTGGGATGGTAGAAGGTCTTCTCATGCCGGAACAGGACGACTTCGTCCCCCAGGGTGACGGCACGATCGCCGGTTCCCACGACGACCTTGGGAAGTGGCGGCGCGGCGGCGTCGCCCAGCGTCTGCTTCGCCTCCGCGGAGGCGTCCCCGCACTTCCCGATCTCCGCCTTCCCGGACGCCAGCTGCATCGCGAACGCGAGGCAGGTGGAGCACCCGCAGTCCTTGCAGTTGGTCTTCGGCAGCAGCTTGTAGATCTCGAGGGCGGTCAGCGCCATGCCCACCCCCGGAATGCCGCGACGTTCTGGGGGTGCCGGCACACCAGGAGGTCCGCCCCCGCCGCGAGGCATGCCCAGCCGGCCGCCTCTTCCCATCGCCGGCCGCGGACCGCGGCGTCCCCCCAGGAGGGCTCGGTTGCGTCTACGGCCTCCCGCGCCTTCCAGCAGTCGCCCAGGTGGCAAAGCACCGGCCGGGCGAGCATCTCGTCCCCCGCAAGCCCCGCCAGGCGGATCCGCTCGACGATCGAGAAGGTGTACTCCAGCCCGTATCCCAGCCCCCCGGTAAGCGGATCGATCAGGATCCGGTCGGGCGGGACGCCGATGTCCGACAGGAGGAGGTTCACCTGCTTGGCCATGTTGATGTCGATCGGGGACCACGCCACGACCCCGTGCCCGTAGGCCATCGCGGCGCCGCCGACGAGCCGGTAGTTTTTCTCGTCGGCAAAGGACAGGAACACCGGGCGGGGGGCCGCCTCGGCAACGGCGGGGAACAGCTTCGCGTCGATCTCTTCCTCGCCGCACCCGCCGACGATCGCGGGGCAGGAGACCGCCTCGAGAACGTCCCGCGCGATCCTCGCACCCTGTTCCACGGTCCACCCGCCCCCGTCCGGGTGGCACGCCGTCAGGGAGAGGAAGAGAAACTGCGCTCCCCATTCCGACGCGCAGGCCTTGGCGAGCGCGACCGGGTCCTTCTCCCGGCCTCCCAGCGCCTGCGCCAGCGGGGAAGGAAGTTCGCACGCCCCGGCGACGACCTCCATCCCGACCGCCGCGCGGTGCCTCCGGTCCCCCTCCGGGACCAGCGGGAGGGCGTTCTGGCCTCCGACCGTCACCGGAGCGCCGCCGGGCGCCGCCGGCAGGGTGACGGGGAGGATGCTGCCCGGCCAGGCCTTTGCCGCCGACGGAAGGGTCATAGGAGCGGCGGCATCGAGAGCGCCGGGTGGCCGACCCTCGTCAGGTATTCGAGCAGCCGGTCCGGCGTGGTCGCGATCGTCTCGTCGGCGATCTTGTCGACCAGGTCCGCCATGCCGATCTCGGCGGCCCGCGCCCGAAGGTCCTCCCCGAGCTGCTCCTTCATCTCCTTCGTCATCCACACCAGGCGGGGAAGCCCCCCCTCGGCGCCCAGGAACTTGCGGCTGAGCAGGTAGTGCTTCCCCACGCCCATGAAGCCCGGCGTCTGCACGCCGCCCCCGACGGATCCGGCCAGGGTGGAGAACCCCATCCCGCACGGGGTGTCGCCGCCGGCGAACTCGCGGTTGACCGCCATCACGCCGTTCGCCTC
>PQAK01000013.1:2608-4090 GCA_003105225.1 Deltaproteobacteria bacterium
GCATTCGAAGCAGCCGCAGGAGGTCATCGGGGCGTCCATGATCGAGTAGAGATTGAACCCGGGAACGGTGTTGCGGGAGTGCTCGCGGACGAACGCGTTCACCCCGTCCCACGCTCCCTTGACGGGATCGAGCGCGGCTCCCTTCCTCACCGGCTGGTTCGGGCCGGTGGGGGTGATCTCGAATCCCGCCTTGCCGTCCAGCCAGTTGATGGCCCCGCACAGGCCCAGGCGCTCCGGGGCGACGATGCAGACGTGGTTGGGGGCGAACGACTGGCACAGCGTGCAGGAGTAGAATTCCTCCACGGCGTCGTCGGTCAGCGTCCGCGCCCGCGCGTCGCGCTCGGCATAGGCCGCCCTGGCGGCCGCGATCTCCTTGCGGACGTCTTCCTCCCGGGTGAGGATCCGCACGGACACCTTGTCGACGATGTTCTCGAAATCGGCGTGCAGCTTGGCGTACAGCATCATGCCGAGGTCCGCGAGCGAGAACCCCTTGGCCGCCGCCTCCGCGGAGACGCGGATCCAGGTGGTGTCCCGCTGGGCGACGTGCATCGTCCCCTCGCCGTAATTGACGATCCGGTGGATCCGCCGCTCCAGCACCGATTCGAAGTCCTTCTGCATCCGTTTCCCCGCAACGGTGACCACGATCCCCAGGGGGAGCGTTCCGCCCGGCGGGATGTCGGCGATGCCGGGGCCGATGACCGAGATCTCCTTGTCCCGCACCTCGGACAGCGGGGCGGAGACGACCAGCTCGTACGCGATGGAGCGTCCGCCGCCGAATTCGGCGACCGTGTCCGATTTCCGGATCCGCTCCCCCTCGTAGGCCGGGCCGAACGCGATGGGGATCGGGACCTTGACGATCTTGACCTTGATCCCCCGGGCTTCCATCCCGGTCCGGACCATCTCCTCGCCGGCGGGGCGCCGGAAGAGGGCCCCGGGGATCTCCGGGACGTTCTGGTCAGAGAGCACGGGGAATCCCGCCCGGATCGCTCCCGCGGCCACCGCCAGCGCGATGTCGTCCAGCGGCCCCAGCGCGCAGACGAACGCCTTGACCCGGTGGGCCAGGTAATCGAACATCGCCCCGGACTGCCCGCGCCCGATCCCGCCGAACGTCAGGCCGGCGCGCACCGCGAAGTTGACGGCGTGGATGACCGCGGGCAGCGGGCCCAGCGGGAAGGTCTTGAAATCCTCGCCCAGCTTGACGCCGGCCCGCTCCATCTGCGATACCACGTCTCCCGCCAGGAAGACGAGGAGGCCGATCTCCTGGAACTGCCGGACCATCGCCGCCGCGGCCGCGGGGTCCGACGCCTTCCCGATCACCACGGCGACCCCGGGAACGGAGCCGTCCACCAGGTAGATCCCGAGCTTGCGCAGGATCGAATCGGGGACGAAGCCGACCGCGGGGGGCGGGTACGGGTTCCCGTTCTCGTGGGAGAGCGCCCCGAGGACGTCCGCGGCGAGGAGCGTGGCCGCGCCGGCGTCGAG
>PQAK01000014.1 GCA_003105225.1 Deltaproteobacteria bacterium
CGAGGTGGAGAGATACGAGGACTGGCACCGCAAGCGGATCTGCATCAAGCCCGGGCTCACGGGGCTCTGGCAAGTCAGCGGCCGGAACCGGATCACGGATTTCGACGAGATCGCCCGGCTGGACATCCAGTACATCGAGAACTGGAGCCTGTGGCTCGACATCAAGATCCTGTTCAAGACATTCCAGGTGCTCCTGATCGGCCAGGGATCATATTGATCAAGATGGAATGGCATAGGCGCCGGGTGAATCGTATTGCACTCTTCGTGCTGGCGGGATTCGCGGTATTGGCCGTTCCCTTGGCTGCCTTCCCCGCTTCCCCTGAAATTTTTCTCGTCGACCAGCCGGAAGTTTACCTCGCGATCGACAAGTTGGAGGGGATCGGGCTGCTGCCGGGCCTGATGACGGACGACCGCGGGCTCGAAGCCCGGGAGGTGGCGCGGGAAGCGGAGAGAGTCGAGGACGTGGACGACCCGTTCGCGGAAGGGATGCTCCAGTTCCTCCGGCTGGAGGGAATCCCGCGCATGGACTACAGGCTCCGTGCGGGGATCGAATATTCCCGCAACGGAGAGGTCCCGCCCAATTCCCAGGGACTGCCGCTCCCGAATGGCACGGGCTTCCGTGTCGGCGGCTTTTTCCGGGCTTCTGTCGCGGAATGGATGGCGGTCCAGGCGCGGGGAGACTACGTTGCGGGGGGTGATGACGGGTCGGTCGGCCGCCTGGAGGAGACTTCCCTTCGCCTGGGGTGGCCCCAGGCAACGCTGGAGGCCGGACGATTCTCCCTCTGGTGGGGACCGGGGCGGCACGGGGCGTTGCTCTTCACCACGAACGCGGAGCCGTTGATCGGCGTCCGGATCCGGAACCCGAGACCGATTCCCCTGGGCTGGTGGTTCCGTTTTCTGGGGTTATTTCAATACGACCTGTTTGTTGCCCGGCTGGATAAGAATCGGCCGGTCCCGAACTCTCTCCTTTCGGGGATTCGCGTGGCGGTCAAGCCGATGCCCTGGCTGGAACTTGGGGCTTCCCGGGTGCTCCACTTCGGGGGAGAGGGGAGGGACGAAAGCCTGTCCACTTTTTTCGACATCTTCCGGGGGAAAAGCGAATCGGCGGGGAACACGCCCGAGGGGAACTCCCTGGCGTCGCTGGACGCGAAATTCCGCCTCCCGTTTCGCCGCCAGCCGATAATTGCATACGTGGAGGGAGGAGGCGAGGACCAGTCCGGCTCGGGGGTACCCAGCCGCTGGGCGTGGATGGGCGGAATGTTTCTCCCTTCGATCGGAACGTATAAAAAAGCCGACCTTCGGATCGAATACGGCACCACGGTCACGAACGAACGCGGCGTCTGGTATCAGCACTCGCAATACCCGCACCAGTACCGGGGGCAGATCCTGGGCCATCCCATGGGAACGGATGCGCGGGACCTTTTCGTGGAAGCGCACTATTTCCTGCTTCCCTCCTCCTACCTGGAACTGAATGCGGATATCACGCGGCGGACCTTTCCCGGGCCCGCAAGGGAAGATACGGAACGTGTGGGCGCGGGCATGATCCTGTGGCTGGCGAAAAACTGGAGGAATGAAACAAGGCTTGCGGTGACGAGGATCTCCAACGAAAATGGCATACCGGGATCGGATAGCACGGATCTCTCGTTCCAGCTAATGATGGCCTATCAATATCGCGGGTTCTGAGAGGAAACGGGGGGGGCGTTGAAAAGGCGAAACCGGATTCCAGCAGGGTTGTTTTGCTTCCTCTTATTGGGAAGCGTCGTCGGGACGGATGTATCCGCATTCACTTCGGATACTCCGTATTCGTTTCCGGCCGACGAGCAGTCGATGCAGTCGATGGGCCAGCGGAATCAGGGATCTTCCCCCAACATGTTTCTCTCGCCGCAATTGCCCTACCGGCGACCCGTCGAACCGGGAAGATCCTTTCCCGAACCCACTGATCTGCAACAATACCGTAGAACCATCCCTTCCGAAGAGAAGCCTTCCGACTACGAATTGTTCGTATCCGAAAAGATCGAGATCACGGAGACGCAACTCGATGTCTTGAGAAATTTCCAGGGGATCACTTTCTCCAATTCGCCGCGGCCCCTCCCCCCCGGGATCATCTCGATCCCGGTGCGGATCGTCGGGCGTCCGGAGAAAGAGATGAGGCTGGAAAAATCGGATATGCGGGACAAGCAGGAAAAGCAAGAGAAAGGGGAGAAACCCAGGGAAGCGATGCAAGGGGAGGCGAGGGGACCGCTTCGGGAAGGAGACGCCGGCTATCTCGAAGGATCGCTCGATGCGATCGCCGCCGCGTTCAAATTGTTGGGGATCAAAAGCCCGTATGCCATCACCACCGACCTGAAGCAATTCGGGTACGACCTGTTCCGGCAGCCTCCCTACCTCTTTGCCCCCGGGGACCGGGTGCCCGTGGGGCCGGATTATGTCCTCGGTCCCGGCGATGAGCTCCGGATCACGATCTGGGGGAAGATCGAAGGGGCGTGGGATATCGTCGTGGACAGGGACGGAACGATCGCGCTCCCGAAGATCGGCGTGATCGGCGTGACGGGGCTCACGTTCCAGGAGCTGAAGACCCTCCTCTACAAGGAGATCTCGAAGTACTACAACGGGTTCGAGATGAACGTCAGCCTCGGGAGGCTGCGGTCGATCAAGGTGTACCTGGTCGGCAATGCGCAGCGTCCCGGGGCGTATACGATTTCTTCCCTCTCCACGCTGGTGAACGCACTCTTCGAGGGGGGCGGCCCGAACAAGAACGGTTCGATGCGCGACATCCAGCTGAAAAGGAACGGGGAGACGGTCGTCCATTTCGACCTGTACGAGTTTCTGTTGAAGGGGGACAAGCGCAGCGACGTCCGGTTGATGCCCGAGGACGTCATCTTCATTCCTCCCGTCGGCCCCCTGGCCGCCGTCGCGGGAAACGTGAATACCCCCGCCGTGTACGAACTGAAGGGTGAAAAAACGGTCTCCCAGCTTATCGAAATGGCGGGAGGCCTCAATACGATCGCTTTCCAGGGACGGATCCAGGTGGAACGGATCGTCGAGAACCGGAGGCAGACGGTCTTCGAATCCGATTGGGAAACGGTCAAGGAAAGCGAAGTTCCTCTGGAGCCCGGGGATATCGTGAAGGTGTTCCAGGTGGTCCAGGACCGGCGGGTCGTGAGAATTTCGGGGGCGATCCAGCGGGAAGGGGAATACGGTTTCCGGCAGGGGATGTCGGTCAAGGACCTGGTGTCGATGTCCGGG
>PQAK01000015.1 GCA_003105225.1 Deltaproteobacteria bacterium
CCGGGGATTTTCCAGACGATCCTTGCCCGTGTTCCTGTTGATACCGGTCCTGATCGCCTTCCCATCCTGCCAGGGGAGCGTGGGGGACATGGCCGGCGGAGGAACCGGCGGCACGGGGATCAGCACCGGGGCCATCTCCGGCTTCGGAAGCGTCGTGATGGACGGCACCCACTTCTACACGGACGATGCGGTCTCCCCCGGGTTCGTGACGAAGAAGGTAGCAAGAGGTCAGGACCATTCGAAGTCCCGGGACCGGGACCTCTTCAGCGTGGGCATGGTCGTCTCCATTCACCATTCCCCAGCCGACAACAACGCCACGGAAATCGAATACGCTCCCAACCTCACGGGACCCGTCGCTTCGAAAAGTCCCGGCGCGGAGCCCGTCATCGTGGTCCTGGGCCGCTCCGTCGTCGTGGACAACGCGGCGCTTTTCGCTTCCATCAACACCGGCAACGTCGTGGAGATCAGCGGGTTCGTGGACTCCTTCGGCCGGATCCGGGCGACCTTCATCGAATCGATCCGCCCCGTTCCCGCCGTCGGGGATACGTTCGAGACCAAGGGATTCCTATCGGGCCTGAGTCCATCCGGCAACACCTTCAAACTGGGCTCGCTCCCCGACGGCGCCGGGGAAACCGTGACGGTCTCCTGTCCCCCCGGGGCGTTCGGCGGATTTCCCGCCGGGCCCGCGGACGGAATGTATGTCCAGGCCGTTACGACCGACGCTCAGCCATCCGGCGGGATGATAACGGCGGCCGTCGTCAATCCGTTCGCGGCGAGGACGGATTTCCCCGAAGGGGCGGACGTCGATCTCGATGCCCTCGTCACCCGGATCGGGAGCCGCTCGGGAAGCGCCGTCTCCTTCGACCTCGAGGGGAAGGCGGTGCGGACCGACGGGAACACCGTATTTGTCGGAGGCACGGCGGACGATATCCAGCCCGACAAGAGGGCGCAGGTCCACGGCAAGATGACCGGCGGCGTCCTCCAGGCCGACAAGGTCCTGTTCCGGTAAGAGTCCGGCACATCCATGGAGGAAGAACGATCGATGGCGTTTTTCGGCATCCACCAGGCAATCGGATCACAGCATGAACCACGAGGAGGAAGGGAAATGAGAACCACCGTAGCGTCGTTTCGAAACGTTTCGCGTCTGTTGGCCCTGTTCGCGATATCCGCGGTGCTTGCCGCCTGCGGCGGCGGAGGCGCCGGTTCGAGTTCAACGGGAGCGGGTACCGGAACGGCGGCGGTCGGCGTCTCCATGACGGCTTCCGCCGACTACCCCGCGGGCACGACCTTCGGATCCCCGGCGGGGACCCTCGCCATGTCCGCCCCGCCCGCAACGACGACCTTCGACAACGTATGGGTGACGGTGACGAAGCTCGCCCTGCTCCGCACGTCCGGTCCGGAGTTCCCCGACCCGTCCGGCGAAATCGAGGCGATGGACGCTCCCGAGGACCAGGGGATGTCCGGCAATTCGGGATTCGTGGTCATCGAGCTGCCTTCTCCCGTGGTGATCGACCTCCTTCATCCGCCCACGGACCGGCAGGTTGCGAAGATCCTGAACAAGTTCGGCGACGTCCCCGCGGGTGAATATTCGAAGATCCGCGTCTACTACTCCAAGGTGGAGGGCCAGGTTTCCGGCGGCGCCCTCACGCCGTTCCACCCCACGGCGCACTATCATTTCGACGTCCACTTCGTGGGAGGCAACCTCGTGGTGCCGGTGGCGACCGATCCGGACGGAGGGATCCGGTTCTTCTCCATCTCCATCGGCGTCGTGGGCCTGAAGATCCAGCAAGCCGGGAACAGCGGGAATTTCCTGCTGCGTCCCCAGGTCTTCGCGACGGTCAAATCGCCGGGGTACCTGGTGTCGGGCGAGGCCCGCAACGTGAACCCGGCGGACAAGACGTTCGATATCCTCACGACGGGCGGGACGACCCTGTCCGCCGCCTACGACGGGGACACGGAATGGGTGTACCTCGATCCCTCGATCCCGCGGTCGAGTTCCCTGACGGTGGCGGGCGTTCCGCTGGGCGCGAGGGGGCTCGAAAACACCGCGATCGTGGACGTGATCGGGACGTTCTCGGCGGGGAAAATTCTCCAGGCGGACGAAGTGGACGTCACCTTCCCGACGACGCTTACCGGGAAGGTCTACCTCGGGTGGATCCCTCCGGACAACACGACGTTCGCCTTGCGGCTGCCGGCGGACAACGTCGTGATTCCGCTGCCGACCCGGCAGACGGCCTACTATGACAACGCCGTCGGACCGGCCTACGCCCCGCTGACCGACCTGTCCATCGTGGACAACGTCTTCGTCGTCGCACGGGGGTACGCAACCACCGAGGGCATCCGGTCGTACTGGATCACCGTCGGATTCGGCAAGCCCCTCCAATAAAACCTGCGGCAGGACGCCCCCGGGGGGATCTCCCCCCGGGGGACGTCCGTTTCGTCGACCCGCATATCCCGCCAGGCGTCGTCTGCGGCGGCGAACATGCGCATGCGGATCCTCCGCCCGCACGGATCGCCGGGATCGGCAAGAGGAGACGCCTCGCAGTATCATGTCGGGATGAATCCGCCGAAACAGCCGGGACCGGTCGACCTCCCGGTCCTCCTGTCGGTCGGCCTCGGGACGTTCATGTCCGCACTCGACGCGAGCGTCGTGAACACCGTGCTCCCCGTGATCCGGACGGCGTACCACGCGCCCGTCGAATCGATCCAATGGGTGGTGACCACCTACCTCCTGGTCATGGGCGGGCTGCTCCTGACGTTCGGACGCCTGGGGGACCTCCGGGGGCACCGGAGGGTCTACCTTGCCGGGTTCGGGTTCTTCCTGCCGGCGTCGATCCTGTGCGGCGTATCTCCGACGGTCGGGATGCTGATCGCCGCCCGCGTCCTCCAGGGCGTCGGCGCCGCGATCCTCGTCTCCAATTCGCCGGCCATACTGATCGGAAGCGTGCACCCGTCGCGGATCGGCCAGGCGCTGGGGCTCCAGGCCGCGATGACGTCCCTCGGGCTTTCCCTGGGACCGACCCTCGGCGGGTGGCTCACGGACCAGTTGGGGTGGCGGGCGATCTTCTTCATCAACGTTCCCTTCGGGCTGGCCGCGATGTACCTCGGCTTCCGGCATGTCGCAAGGGATTCGCACGCCTCCCCCCGTGAGGAGCGGTTCGACATCTCCGGCGCCTCCCTTTTCCTGGGGGCGTTCCTTGCGCTGCAGTTCGCGCTGAACCGCGGGAACGCCTGGGGATGGAGTTCGCCGCCGACGATCGGGCTGTTCGCGGGAAGCGTGATCCTCGGGTTCCTCTTTCTCCGGCAGGAGAGAGGCGCGGGATCCCCGATGCTCGACCTCGATCTCTTCCGGAACCGTCTTTTTTCCTTCGCCGCCGGAAGCGCCATGCTGAATTACGTCTGCATGGGAGGAATCCTCTTCCTGGTCCCGTTCTACCTGATCCAGGGACGCGGCCTTTCGGCGGCCAGGGCGGGGTACTTCATGACCATCCAGTTCCTTGCGATGGTCGTGACCGCGCCGATCAGCGGGAGATTATCCGACCGCATCGGCTCCCGCGCACCCGCCACGGCGGGCATGGCGATTTCCGCCGTCGGCCTTTTCCTCCTGTCCGCAATGGGCGGGGATTCGCCGTT
>PQAK01000016.1 GCA_003105225.1 Deltaproteobacteria bacterium
ATCGGAAAATCCAACGGGATCAGGATTCCGAAAGACGTGTTGGAACAGACCGGCCTGAAAGGCGAGGTGGAACTCGTAGTGAAGGACCGCCAGATCCTGATCCGCGGCGTCGACAAAATCCGGGACCAGTGGGGACGGAAATTCCGGACCATGGCGGAAAAAGGCGACGACAAACCGCTGGATATCGATGCGATCGGCCTGAGTTCCTGGGACGAGGGGGAGTGGGCGTGGTCGTAAAGCGATTCGAGATCCACCTCGTGAATCTCGATCCGACGGTCGGCGCCGAAGTCAGGAAAACCAGGCCGTGCCTGGTGATTTCACCCGACGAGATGAACCGGTACATATCGACGGTGATCGTCGCGCCGATCTCCACCAAGGGGCGCATCTACCCCACCCGCGTTCCCTGCACGTTCCAGGGCAAGCAGGGGCAGATCGTCCTGGAGCAGATCCGCACGGTCGACAAGACCCGGCTGGTAAAGCGGATGGAGAAGGTCGATCCGAAGACGCAGGCGGACGTGATCGCCGTGTTGAAGGACCTGTTTTCGGTTTGAAGGAATATAAGCCGTGGCGGTGATAAATACGGAAAACCGGGTGATAATCGAATGACTACGCTATTCGGAGCGCCTCTGGCCTGCAAAGCGGTGTGCGAGATGGAGGTGGGAGTGGGAGAATCGCTGAAGAACGTCCTGTCGGTTCTCCGGTCCACTCCGCGCCGCTGGATCCACCTGGCGGACACGATCCCTCCCGACCTGTTCAAACGTTCTCCCGCGCCCGGAGAGTGGTCGGCGTACGAATGCCTCCGGCACCTGGTGGATACCGAGCGGATGGTCTTCCCGGCGCGGGTGGAGTACCTGTTGCGGGGAGAGGATTTTCCGGCCTTCGATCCCGACGCCGAGGGGGAGAAGCGCAAGGGAGACGCGAGCCTCCACGACCTGTCGAGGGAATTCGAACGGCTGCGGTCGAAAAGCATCCGGCTGCTGTCGCACGTGCGGTCCGAGGAACTGGGGAGGACGGCGAGGCACCAGGAATTGGGGATGGTATCGCTTGGAGAGATGGTGAACCAATGGGCAGGGCACGACCTGATGCATACCGTCCAGGGCGAACGGGCCATCATGCAGGTCTTCATCGACGGATGCGGCCCCTGGAAAAAATATTTTTCGGATCACCTGATCGGGTAATACCGACTTTACCTGCCGGCCGGCCGGTACGAGTATCCCATGGAGGCGAACTTGAAAAAGACGCTGCTGATGTCGGCAACCGTTTTCGCGTTGTTTTCCTGGATGGGACTCACGGGCGGACCGACCTCCGCTTCCCCCGTCCACGTTGCGGATAACGTCGTGGTCGATGCCCCGAAACTCACTCCCGGCGACACGTGGACCTGGACCGGGTCCATCGGCAGGACGGAAACCTTCGTCGGCAAGGAGGGGGACCTGCTGGCGTTCAGGATGGGGCCGAAGAAGACCAAGTACAGAACGGCGGAGCTGAACTTCGTAAAGGACGTGGATTCGGACGGGAAAGTTCTCAATTTCCGCGATCCGCACGCCGGGCTGCTCTCGTTTCCGCTTTACGTGGGGAAGAAGTGGGAACGGAAATATTCCAGTTCGCTGACCAAGGCCTCGGACCGGTACGCCTCTTTCGAGGTGAAGGAGTACCGGGAAGTGAGCACGGAAGCGGGGAAGTTCATGGCGTTCGTCATCGTCGTGAACGACATCGGCCAGAAGGAATTCACCCACTTCTCGGGAACGTACTACTACGCGCCGGACGTGAAAAACATCGTGCATTACGCGGCTCGCGCCGTCCGCGACAACAAGCCGTTCGGCGAGTACGATTTGAAATCGTACAAATTGAAGAATTGACCGTCGTCCCGGGGCGGGCGGGAGTGAACGGCCGCCAGTTTCCCCTTGACGGGAGGCCGATTTCCCGGTTTAATGCTTCTCTTTGATTTCGAGGGGAAGGTTTGCGCGATGAAAACGACGAAGATGCTGACCAGGGATCCCGCCGACCAGACGTGGTACGTCGTGGACGCCGAGGGGAAGGTCCTCGGCCGGATGGCGACGAGAATCGCCGACGTCCTGCGCGGCAAGCACAAGCCGACGTTCACGCCCAACGCCGACATGGGCGATTTCGTCATCGTGGTGAACGCCGACAAGGTGAAGCTCACCGGGAACAAGATGACGGGGAAAGTATACTACAGCCACTCCGGGTACATGGGCGGCCTCAAGTCCACCACCCCCGAGAAGGTGCTCGGGAGCGCGCACCCGGAGCGGATCGTGGAATGGGCGGTCCGCGGGATGCTCCCGAAAACGCGCCTGGGCGACCGGCTCTTCACCAAGCTCAAGGTCTACGCGGGGCCGGAGCACCCGCACAAGGCGCAGCAGCCGAAGGTCCTGGCCGTCAACGAATAGGAGGAACCACCGCACCATGGCTCAAGCGAGAATCTACGCCACGGGGAAACGGAAGACCGCGGTCGCCCGCGTCTACATCAAGGCGGGGGCCGGCCGCATCACCGTCAACGGCCGGGAGTTCGAGGAGTACTTCCCGGTGCTGGCGCTTCGCGCGGTCGCGACGCAGCCCCTGGTCCTGACCGGGAAGCGCACGAACGTCGACGTCGACGTGAACATCGGCGGCGGCGGCCCCATGTCCCAGGCCGAGTCGGTCAAGTTCGGCATCGCGAAGGCGCTGCAGATCGAGAACCCCGAGCTGCGGACGCAGCTGAAGCGCGCCGGGTTCCTGACCCGCGACGCGCGGATCAAGGAGCGGAAAAAGTACGGCCAGCCGGG
>PQAK01000017.1 GCA_003105225.1 Deltaproteobacteria bacterium
CGCCGGGTTAGCCGGTACTAATCCGAAACAAGCGATGTTCATGGCGGCTCTTGCGCTCCTGATATCGTGTGCGGCACCCACCTCATCTACCGCGGCCGGGAATCAGGGTAAAGGCAGCGTCCTCGGGAGGCAGACGACCCGACGGGTCCAGGCCGGTGAATCGCTCCTGGAAATCGCCAGGCGATTCGGCATAGGTTACGGGGCGATCACGGCCGCGAATCCGGGCGTCGACCTATTTATCCCCGATCCGGGAACACGGGTCGTCATCCCCACGGAATGGATTCTCCCGGACGCGCCGATCCGGAAAGGAATCGTCATCAACATCGCGGAAATGCGGCTTTTCGTGTTCCCGCAGGGCGAGCCCGGGACCGTTATGACCTTCCCGATCGGAATCGGCGACCTGGGGAAGGACACCCCCGTCGGGACGTTTACCGTCATCCAGAAAATCCGGAACCCTGCATGGCATGTCCCGAAGTCGATCCTGAGGGAACGGCCCGAACTCCCGGCCATCGTACCTCCAGGCCCGGACAATCCGCTGGGAAGCCACGCGATCCGCCTTTCGCGACGGTCCCTGCTGATACACGGCACGAATCGTCCTTGGGGGATCGGGACACGCAGCAGCCGGGGATGCATCCGGTTGTACCCGGAGGACATTCCCAGGCTGTTCAATATCGTCAGGCGCGGGACGACGGTCACCATCGTCAACCAGCCCGTGAAGGCGGCTGCGGAAGGGGATCGCGTTTACCTGGAGGTTCACGACTACGGGGACAGGGACGACTTGTACGGCGAGTCGCTGAAGGTCCTGGAGGCGAAACGCCTGATGAACCGTGTCGATCTCGATAAAATCCGGAAGGCGAGCAAGGAGAGGAGGGGTCTCCTGGTGGACGTCTCGAAATAGACGGGTACGGCAGGCAATATCCTCCGCGGAAAACCGCTGCCATGCCTTGAAAATGCCGGTTGTTTGCACATGGATTGCGTTCCATAATGCCCGTGGCCACGGGATGGGTCCGCCGCCCGGAGGAGATCGCCCATGACGCTCCGAGGGAATTTTCAAGGGGTTTACCCGATTCTTGCGACACCGTTCGACGATCGGGAGAACGTCGACCTGGAATCTTTCGGACGGATCGTCCGTTTCATGGCGGATATCGGGGTCGACGGCGTGACCATCCTTGGCGTCCTCGGGGAATCGGGCCGGTTGGTCGACATGGAGCGGGAACAGCTGATCCAGTGCGCGGTGGCCGAGGCCGCGGGGCGCATTCCGGTAATCGTCGGGACCAGCCACAAGGGAACGTTGGCGACGAGAACCCTGGGCAGGATGGCCGAATCGCTCGGGGCGAGCGCCGTGATGGTGACGCCGTCGCGGGAACCGGCGCAAGGCGAGGATCGCATCTTCGATTACTTCCATCAGTCGGTCCAGGGGATTTCCATCCCGGTCGTCGTGCAGGACCATCCCGCCTCCACGGAAGTCCACATGTCCGTCGATCTTCTGCTCCGGATCGTGAAGGCGATTCCGGGGATCGCGTGCATCAAGGAGGAAGCGCCCCCCACGCCGGTGAGAATCGCCGCGTTGATCCGGGGGATGACGGATCGCAGGGTCCCCATCCTGACGGGCCTGGGCGCTCTCTATGGCCTGTTCGACCTCGAATGCGGAAGCAGCGGATTCATGACCGGCTTCGCCTTCCCCGAAGTCCTGATCGCCCTTGTGAGGGCCGTGCGGGAGAACCGGACGGGCGATGCGTGGGATCTCTACCGGCGGTTTCTTCCCCTGATCGTCTTCGAGCAGCAGCCGGGAGTGGCCGTAAGGAAGGAGATCCTCCGGATGCGGGGGCTGATCACGAGCGGGCGGGTGCGGCATCCCGGCCCCGGCCTGAATCCCGGCGCAGCCGAACAGCTGCGGGCGCTCCTGGACCGGACGCTCCCAGGGGTGGACCTGACCCGACCGCTGGCGCTTTGAACCGGCGGGGATCGACGAGGAGTCGGAAAGAGGAGACCAACATGAGCGGGCCGCTTTCCGGGATTGTCGTGCTCGACCTTTCGAGGGTTCTCGCAGGGCCCTTCTGCACGATGATCCTGGGCGATCTCGGAGCCGACGTGATCAAGGTGGAGAGGCCGGGGGCGGGGGACGACACGCGGGAATGGGGGCCCCCTTTCACTGCCGGCGAATCGGCCTACTACCTCTGCGTCAACCGGAACAAGAGAAGCGTCGTGCTGGACCTGAAGACGAAGGAGGGCGCGGGGATTGCGCGGGACCTCGCCGCAGGGAGCGACGTCTTCATCGAGAACTTCCGCGTCGGCGCCGCGGCGAAGATGGGGCTGGGGTACGAGGAGCTGAAGGAAACGAATCCTCGACTCGTCTACTGCAGCATCTCGGGGTACGGGCAGACGGGTCCCTGCCGGGACGTCCCGGGGTACGACTTCATCATCCAGGCGATGAGCGGGCTGATGAGCATCACGGGGGAGAGCGGCGGGGAGCCGATGAAGCTCGGCGTGGCGACCGTGGACCTGACGACCGGCCTGTACGCTGCAGTCGCGATCCTGGCTGCCCTCCGGGAGCGGGACAGGAGCGGCATGGGGCAGCGCATCGACCTCTCGCTCATGGACTCCGCGGTCTCCTGGCTCGCCAACGTGGGAAGCAACTACCTCGTTTCCGGGGAGGTCTGCGGCCGCTACGGCAACGCCCACGCGAACATCGTCCCCTACCAGGTGTTCCTGGCGAAGGACCGCCACATCGCGGTCGGCATCGGGAACGACGGCCAGTGGCGGAAGTTCTGCGAAATTGCCGGCGCCCGGGAGCTGGCCTCGGACGGCCGGTTCGCGACCAATCCGGGACGGGTGAAAAACCGGGGGGAGCTGATTCCGCTCCTGGAGAAGATCTTTCTGCGGCGCGACAGCGCCTTCTGGATCGAAAACCTTTGGAGGGAAGGGATCCCCGCGGGGCCGATCAACACCGTGGACCGGGTCTTTGCCGATCCGAACACCGCGGCACGGGAAATGGTCATCGAAATGGTTCATCCCGCAGCGGGGAAGGTCCGGTTGATCGGATCCCCCATGAAGTTCTCGGGAACGCCGGTGGAGTACCGGCTCCCTCCTCCCCTCCTGGGAGAGCATACCGCTTCCGTGATGAAGGAAAGACTCGGCCTCGAATAGGAATCCGGTCTTTCCCCATCGTTTTCCGGTCCGGCATCGGATATTATACTCATGTTTTATAATCTCTGGACTATTCACGGAACAAGGAGGACTTTCATGAGGCGAACCGTTCTGATCGCACTCGCCCTGGCACTGACCGCCCTGGGCGCCCAGGCGGAGGAAAAGACGCGGCTGTCCGTCGTCACCGGCGGAACGGGCGGCGTGTACTATCCCCTGGGCGGAGCCGTCGCGAACGTGCTCTCCAAGTATCTGCCGGGCACCATGGCCACCGCGGAGGTGACGAGCGCATCGATCGACAACCTGAAACTTGTCGGCGCCGGCAAGGGGGACATCGCCTTCAGCATGGCGGACAGCGCCTGGGATGGCTACAACGGCACGGGAAAATTCCACGGGAAGGTGCCCCTGCGGACCCTCGTCGTCCTCTACGCCAACAAGACCCAGGTCGTGACCGTCCAGGGCAAGGGGATCGAGAAGATGAGCGATCTCAAGGGGAAGAGGATTTCCACGGGCGCGCCCGGCAGCGGCACGGAGCTCATCGCGCTGCGGCTTCTCGAAGCCTACGGGATCGACCCGGAGAAGGACGTCAAGCGGGAGAAGCTGAGCGTGGCGGAATCGGTGGGCGCGATCAAGGACAACAAGATCGATGCCTTCATCTGGTCGGGCGGCCTTCCCACGGCGGCGATCGTCGATCTGGGCGCCACTCCGGGCCAGAAGCTCAAGCTCCTGGACCATTCCGACGCCATCCCCTCCATGGTGAAAAAATACGGGCCCCTGTACGTCAAGGACACGATTCCGGCGAGGACGTATCCCGGCCAGGAGAAGGACGTAAACATCCTCTCGGTCTGGAATATCCTGGCGGTCAACGAGAAGATGGACGAGAAACGGGCGTATGCCATCACGAAGACGATCTTCGAGAAGAAGGCGGAGCTCGTGGCGGTGCACAAGGAAGCACAGAACATCTCGCTGGAGAACCAGCTCAAGGGGGGATCGCCCATCCCCTTCCATCCCGGCGCCTTGAAGTATTTCTCGGAGAAGGGCGTGAAGAGGCACTGATCCGGCGTGAGCATGGCGCGGCGTCTGCCTCTCCTGCTGCTCATTGCCGCGGGAGGGGCTTACCTCTTCTGGCCGGCGAGCGCGCTCGAATTCGAGAACGCCGGGCGGGGGATCGTCACCCGGTACCCCGTGCATCCGGGGGATGCGTTCTCCGTCACCTACCTGCACTCCATCTACCGCCGGCCGGTGGTTGAGGAGTTCTCGGTGGGCAAGGGCGGGGATCTCGTCCTGACCGGCGTTCGCAGCGAAAGCGGAGCGGTCCTCGAGTACTTCGGATTCGGCGACTCCCGCCCGTTCCACGCCATGAACCGGCCGATGCGGACGATCGTGTTCCGCGTGGCCATGGGAGGTGCGCAGACGCTGACCCTGGGCGGCCGGCGGATTTCGTTCCTCAGCCTGGGCGATCCCGGCGACCGGATCACGCTCCGGCTGGCCGACGTTTCCCTGGCGTCCCGCGGGGCCGAGTGGACCGCAGGACAGGTGCGGCGGATGTCGCTCTACGCGCGGACATGGAGAAGGCGGTGACCGGCGGACGCATCGAGGAAACCGGACGGGAGACTCCCGGGCTGGAGGTGGGGGTCAGCGAGGAGGCCCTCAAGGAAGCCGAAAAATACGTGGAGGCCGAAGAGGGGGCGGCCAGCCACTTCAAGGGGAACGTCCGGGCATTTCTCGTCGCGGCCGGCGTGCTCATGTCGCTCTTCCACCTGTACGCGGCCTACGGAATCGTCCCCGCCCAGGTCCTGCGGCCCATCCATGTGGGCTTCGTCCTCTTTCTCACGTTTTTCCTCTTCCCGGCCGCTCCCAGGTTCCGCGACCGGATCATGGCGGTCGACGTGCTCCTGGCCCTCTTGTCCGTTGCCGCCATCGTCTACATGCTGGTCGACATCGACGAGTTCATCTACCGCGCCGTCACTCCCACCCGCTGGGACCTTTTCTTCGGCACCGCGCTGATCCTGCTCATCCTGGAGGCGCTGCGCAGAACCTCCGGGTGGATCATGCTGGGGGTAGTGGCGTCCTTCCTGGCGTACGCCATGCTGGGGGCCTACCTGCCGGATCCCTGGTCCCACCGCGGGTACGATCTGGAGCGCCTCGTCGGCCAGATGTACATGACGCTGGAGGGCATCTTCGGGACGCCCATCGACGTCTCTTCCACGTTCATCATCCTTTTCACGATCTACGGGGCCGTTCTCCAGTTCTCGAACGCCGGCAAGTTTTTCATCGACTT
>PQAK01000018.1:0-272 GCA_003105225.1 Deltaproteobacteria bacterium
GGCGCCGGGAAATCGACCCTCGTCGAATGCGTCACCGAGCTGCTGCGCAAGCAGGGGATGTCCGTCGGGATCGTGGCCATCGATCCCACCAGCCCGTTCACGGGAGGGGCGATCCTCGGCGACCGGATCCGGATGCAGAAGCACGCCCTCGACGAAGGCGTGTTCATCCGGAGCCTCGCCACGCGGGGGCACCTCGGGGGCCTCTCCAAGTCCACCATCGACATCGTCAACGTCATGGACGCGATGGGGAAGGACGTCATCCTCATCGAGAC
>PQAK01000018.1:322-18032 GCA_003105225.1 Deltaproteobacteria bacterium
GGGATCCTCGAGATCGCCGACGTCTTCGTCGTCAACAAGGCGGACCGGGAAGGGGCGGACAAGACCCGCCGGGAGCTGGAGACGATGGTCGGGATGAAGGAGCATGCGGCAGGGGACTGGGTCCCCCCCGTCCTTCCGGCGGTCGCGTTGAACGGGTCGGGCCTTCCCGATATCATGGAGGCGATCGACCGGCACCGGCGGTTCATCTGCAGCGAGGAAAACCTCGGGCGGTACCGCGCGGGGAAGGCGCGGGTGGAGTTCCTGGAGATCCTGAAGAAGAAGCTGATCGAGAAGGCGGTGGACGATCTCGCCCGCCACGATCTGCTGGACCCGCTGATCGAGGAGATCGCGCGGAAACGCACGGATCCCTATTCCGTCGTGGAGAAGATCGTCGACCACAGCTTCGCGTTCCACCTCATGGAGGCGGAGCGGCAGGCCGCGAGGAAAGGGAGACCGAGGTGAGCCGGATCCGCAGGGAAGGCAAGGTCGAGTACCGGTTCGATCACCCGGATGCCTTCCGGGCGCACGTCCGCGACAAGAAGAGCCGCAAGCCCGTCGACAAGCTCGTCGACGCGAAAGAGGCCGTCTCCCGGTTCGTGAACGACGGCGACTACATCGTCTACGACTTCTCGAGCCTTACCCGCGGCCCGCAGGCGCTCATCCGCGAGGTCATCCGGCAGAAAAAGAAGGAGCTGTGGATCGGCGCGGAGTTCACCCTCCACGAATCGGCGCTGCTGGTGGGCGCCGGGTGCGCCAGCCGGATCGACGTCGGGTTCCTGGGATACGGGAACTACATCGGGCAGGCGGTGTGCGACGGCCGGGTCCAGGTGTACGAGTGGACGAACGGGGGGCTCGCCCTCCGCATCCTGGCGGGCGCGCGCGGCGTCCCCTTCCTGCCCACCCGGGACCTTCTGGGAACGGATAACCTGGACGTGTCCGCCGCGCGGGTGATCCAGGACCCCTACACGGGGATGCCCGTGTGCCTGGTGCCGGCATTGAACCCCGACGTGGCGTTCCTCCACGTCCATCAGGCCGACGTCTCCGGCGACGCCCGCATCTTCGGCACGAACCTGTTCGCGCTCGAGGCGGCGCTGGCCTCCAGGCGGGTGATCGTGTCGGCGGAGGAGATCGTCGAGGCGGACGAGTTCCGGAAGGACCCGATGCGGACGACGATCCCGTATTTCCTCGTCGACGCGGTGGTCCACGCCCCCTTCGGCGCCTACCCGGGCTCCATGCCGGCCCGGTACGAGATCGACCTGGAGCACGTGGACCGGCTGAACGCCATCCGCAACGACGAACAGATGCAGCGCTATCTCGACGAGAACATCTACAGCGTGTCCGGCCACGAGGAGTTCCTCGACAAGCGCGTCGGCGCCGCCCGCATGAAGGAGCTCCGCCGCCGCGCCACGATCATCGAAGGGTACAGGTGAGAGCGATGGCGCGGACGGTAGAGTTCACCGACACGGAGTTCATGATCGCGCAGGGGGCGCGCCTGCTCGAGGACGGCAAGACGTTCTTCGTGGGATGGGGGATCCCGCAGGTCGTCGCGATCCTGGCGCAGAAGCTCTACGTTCCGGACGTCGTCCAGCTCTTCGAGTTCGGCGCCATCGGCCCGCAGTCGATCCTCCCGTTCGTGCGCGGCACGATGGGAGGGCCGCAGAACACCTACCGGTCGCTGCAGTGGCTCAACATGAACTGGGCGTTCTCCTACTCCGCCGCCGGCTACATGGACTACGGGATGCTCGGGGCGCTGCAGGTGGATCCCTACGGGAACATCAACTCCACCTTCCTCGGCGGGACCTTCGAGAAGCCCGGGAGACGGTTCGCCGGGAGCGGCGGCGGCAACCAGGTCGCCTCCCACTGCTGGAGAACGATCATCATCATCAAGCACGAGGGGCGGCGCTTCGTGCCGAAGTTGGACTTCGTCACCTCCCCCGGGTATCTCTCCGGCCCCGGCGCCCGCGAGAGGGCGGGACTGCCGAAGGACACCGGCCCCTACCGGGTGGTGACGTCGAAGGCGCTCTTCGGCTTCGACGAGCGCACGAAGGAAATGACCCTCCTGTCGGTGCTTCGCGGCGCGTCGCCCGATGACGTGATCCGGGAGATGGCCTTCCGCCCCCGGATCGCAAAGGAGATTTCGGAGATCGCCCCGCCGACCGAAGACGAATTGCGGCTCCTGCGTGAGGAAATCGACCCATCCCGGATCATCATCCGGGGGGAGCGGATGACCGCACCCGCCTGAGATACGCCAGCACCTCCCGCCTCTCGTTGAATAGCGAAACCCCGATGTTATAATGTAATGCTATGTCGAAGCTCGTCTACATCGAGACGTTCGGATGCCAGATGAACGCGGTCGATTCCGCGCGGATGCTTTCGCTCCTCGAATCGGCGGATTACCGCCCCGCGCCGTCCCTCGGGGACGCCGACCTGGTGCTGCTCAACACCTGCAGCATCCGGGAGAAGGCGGACCAGAAGATCCGCAGCGCCCTGGGGGAACTGCGGCGGTGGAAGAGCGCACGCGCCGGCCGGCTGGTGGCCGTCGGCGGTTGCCTGGCGCAGCAGGAAGGGGCGCGCCTGGCGGGAAGGGCTCCCCACGTCGACCTGGTCTTCGGGACCCACAGCATCGCCCGTCTTCCCGACCTGATCCGCAACGCCGAAAAGGGATCCTCGCGGATCGACATCGGCCTTTCCGGAGATACGAGCCACTGGGAAACGCTGCCCTATCTTCCCGACGGATCGGTCACCGCGATGGTGACGATCATGCAGGGGTGCGACAATTACTGCGCGTATTGCATCGTACCGCATGTTCGAGGGAATGAAATCAGCCGGTCCTCCCGGGAGATCCTCGACGAGATCCGGGGGCTCGCCGACCGCGGGGTGACGGAAGTGATCCTCCTGGGACAGAACGTCAATTCCTACGGCAGGAAAGAGGGGGAGATCTCCTTCCCCGGCCTGGTGCGGAAAATCGCCGCGGTCCCCGGAATCTCGAGAATCCGCTTCATCACGTCCCATCCGAGGGACCTCGATCCGGAGACGATCGGCCTTTTCGGGGAGATCGAAACGCTTTGCCCCCACGTGCACCTTCCCCTGCAGTCGGGTTCCGACCGGATCCTGTCGCTCATGGGGCGGGGGTACGCGAGGAGCGAGTACCTGTCGAAAGTAAAATCCCTGCGCAGGGCGAGGCCCGGGATCGCCTTCTCGTCCGATTTCATCGTCGGATTTCCCGGGGAAAAGGAAGAAGATTTCGAGCAGACCCTCGCCGTGATGGAAGAGGTCCGCTACGATTCCGCCTTTTCCTTCCGGTTTTCCCCGCGTCCCGGGACCCGCGCCGCCTCCATGCCGGACGCCGTTCCTTCCGCCGAGGCCGGGCGGCGCCTTCGCCGGCTCCAGTCCCTGCAGGATGGACACACCCGCGAGCGCCTGGACGCCTGCATCGGGAAAGAGTTCGAGGTTCTGGTCGAGGGACGCAGCGCGCGGGACGAGGCGCAGCATTTCGGGCGCACCCCCTGCTACAAGGCAGTGAACTTCACCGCAGAAGAAACCGGGACGGGACCTTTCCGGAGGGTCCGCATTCGAGCCGCCGGATCCCATTCGCTCTCGGGAGTGGAAGGAGACCATCGTGATTAAGGAGATGCAGGTCGTGGGAATCACGATCGACCCGGGGACCCAGTCCCCGATCGTCATCCTTCGGGACCTGGAGAACCGGAACATTCTTCCCATCTGGATCGGCATCCTGGAGGCCAATGCCATCGCCGTGGGGCTGGAGAAGGTCAAGCTTCCCCGCCCGATGACCCACGACCTCTTCAAGAACGTCATGGAGCAGCTCGGCGTCAGCCTGAAGAAGATCGAGATCACCGACATCAAGGACAACACCTATTACGCCGTGCTCCACCTCGAAACGGGAGGGAAAACCCTGACGATCGATTCGCGCCCCAGCGACGCGCTCGCCATCGCCATCCGCCTGGGGGCCCCCATCCTGGTCCACGAATCGGTGATCGAGAAGGCCGTCCGCGTCGAGGCCGAGGGGGGCCAGGACAAGGACAAGTGGGCCGAGCTGCTGGAGAAGATGGATCCGGAAGACTTCAGCAAGTACAAGATGTAGGCGATCGCCAGGCATGGAGATCGCGCGGATATTGGTCGTCCAGGAGGATGCCGGCGCGGAAAGGGATACGCGGATCGTCGTCCGTGATCGTCCGGTCGCATTCGAATTCCGGTCCCCCGGCGGCATCGCGGGGGGGAAGACCGACCTTTCCGGCTTCAGCGCCGTCGCGGCGCCGATCGAATGCGCGTCCCCCGAGGTCCTCGAGGCGCTGCGCGGGGAAGGGGGAGGCGGTCCCCCGTTGTTCTTTTTCCGGGGCGAGCCGCCCCTCCAGGAAGTCGCCCGGTGGGTGCTCTGGTCCGACGCGTCGAACGGCGGGGAAGGCACGGAAGAGGAGCGCCTCCTTTCCGAAAGCCTCGAGTATTACGCCCTTGCTTCCCTCTACCAGCGCTGCATCAGGATCCTGACCTCCCAGGACGAGGAGAAACTGCTCGCCCTGATCACCGACGCCTTCGTGCGCGAGCTGGGCGCGGAGAGCTGCGTCATCTGGCTGGCCTCCCCGTCCGACCCCGATGAAATGATGATCGCCTCGGTGCGGGGGGTCGTGAACATCGACAGGGAGGGGTCGCGGTTCTTCCTTTCCCAGGCCGATTGGACCGGGACGGGCCCGGAGCCGTCCGCGACGCTGGCCGTGCCCCTGGTCTTCCACGAGCGGACGATCGGCATGGTGAAGCTCGGGGAGCGGTCTAACCGGAAGCCTTACGGCGAACACGAACGGTACGTGTCGGGGATCCTCTCCGACTATGCTGCGATCTCCTTGAGAACGGTGGACCGCCTGGGCCGGATGGGGAAAGCGTCCCTGCACGACCCCGAGACCCGCGCCTACTCCGCGGCCTTCCTTTCCGATTACTTCGAGAAGGAGCGCTACAAGGCGGGCAGGTTCCGGCGGCCGCTGTCGCTGATTTTCGTCGCCATCGACAACTTCGCGCACCTGATGGAGCAGACGCGCGAAAGCATGGTCACGGGGGCGCTGGTGGGGATGGTCGAGGCGATACGGAAGGCGCTGCGGGACTCCGACCTCATCGCGCGCACCGGTCCGGACCGGTTCTGCATCGTCCTTCCCGAGACCGACTATTTCGGGTCCGTGCTCGCGTTGCGGCGGCTTCGGAAGGCCGTCTCCGAGATCATGCGGATCCCGTTCCTCGGGGGGGAATTCGCCCTGCATCCTTTCTTCATGTCCGTCACCTATCCGCGGGACGGCATGGATTTCCAGGCGCTCTCGCAGCTCGCGGAGGAGAAATACGTCCGGCAGCGGAAGAGCCCGCTGCATCGGCTGCGGCTCATGGAGAAGTCGTTCTGGGACGCGTTCGACGTCCTGGTCGGAAAACCCGAGCACTACGCGCAGCTCCGCAGGGGGGAGGACGTCCCCTCCTTCGGCCGGATCCGAAAGGACCTGGGGCGCAACGGCCATTTCTCCCTTCCGAGGGAGATCTACCTGCGGCTGGTGGAATCGGTCGCGCAGGACGTGGCGTCCGAGGGCGATGCGAGGGCGCTGGTGATCGCGGCGGGCCCCCGCCCGGAGATCTTCAAGCAGATCTTCCTGTCCTTCGGCACCGAACCTTCGGAGGGGCGCAGCATCTGCATTCTCGGGCAGGCCGGAAACACCCGGTTCGACGCGAAACACCTGCTGTACCGGTCCGCCGACGACGACCGCCTCAAGGAAAGGGAAGTCGTCCTGTATCTCAAGGAGAACGGCGCCTACGGCCTCTTCTCGATCGGCCCGCAGGAGGATGCCTGCGGCTTCCACACGGCCGACGAGTGGCTGGTGGAGTCGATGATGGAGAAGTTCCAGGATACCTATCTCCTGCAGGGAACGATCTGACCGGAGACGCCATGCAGGGAACCGGCACGGCGAAAACGATCCTCATCGCGGACCCCTTCGAGAAGTCCCGCCGGTCCCTCGGCCACTTCCTCAGGGAGAAGGGGATGGAGGTGGTCGAGGCCGCCGATGGGAGCAAGGCGCTCGCCGAAGCCCTCCTCAAGCGTCCCGACCTGATCCTGCTGGACCTGTCGGTGGGGGTGCTGGGCGCCGACCGGCTGATCCAGATCCTGCGGTCCAATCCGAACACGAAGGCCATCCCGATCTTCTATCTGAGCGACAAGGAAAAAAGCGTCTCCGGCTTCCGGTCGGGGGCCGACGAATTCATCCGCCGTCCGTTCCACGACGAGGAGATCCTCCTGCGGATCCAGCGGACGCTGTTCCGGGATTCCCTCCCGGAAGTGTTTTCAGGGGACTCGGAGATCAGCGGCAGCCTCGCCCAGGTCTTCCTTCCCGACCTCTGGCAGATGCTGTCCCTCAACCGGAAAAGCGGGATCATCCAGGTGGAGGGGGAAGGGACCTCCGGCTCGATCTACATCGATCAGGGAGAGATCGTCTCCGCGGTCATGCGCAACCTTTCGGGCGAAAAGGCGCTCTTCCGCATGATCCCCCTCCGGCAGGGCAAGTTCCGGTTCCTTCCGGGGAAGGTGGGGGTGCGGCGGACGATCCACGCCCCGAGCCAGCACGTGGTGCTGGAAGGGATGCGCAATTTCGATGAACTCGGGAAAATGGGGGACAGGATGCCCGCCCCGAACGACGCCGTGAGAATCGCGAAGGACCCCCGGTCCGTCGCGGGGGCGGGCGGCGTGGTGCGGGAAGTCCTCCTCCTGGCGGAGTTCTGCAGCCGGGTGGAGGATATCGTCAACAACTGCAGCTTCCCGGACCTGTCGGTCTACGAGACCCTGTGGAAGCTCAAGAACCGCGGGATCCTTTCGATCGGCTCGTTCGAGGCGCTCCCCCGGAAAAGCGAGTTTCTCCCGGCCGAAGATCTTGCCCGCCTGCGCAGCCGGATGGAGGAGCGCAACCCGATCGCCGACACGTCCACGGGACGGATCGCCCTGTTCCTGCCGGATGCTTCGCTCCTGGAGGCGATCGTCCTCGCGCTGGGACAGTTCCGCGAATTCGAAGTGGACAACGCCTTCTTCGCGTTGCGCCGGAAGGAAGGATTCCCCATCGGGAAGTTCGGAAGGATCCGGGTGGGGGAGGGGAGCTCCCTGCTTCTGTACGCCTTCCCGTTCCTGCGCTCCTGCTCCCCCGTCTGGTACGCGATGGTCCCCCGTCCCGTCGGGGTCCTCGCGTTCCTGAAGGACGAGGTGTCCAGCTCGCTCGAGGGCCTGCTGGCCGTATCCGACTACACGCGCGGCACGGATGTCAGGGATGTTCTCGCCGTGATGGGAAAGACCTTCACCAACTTCGGCCTGGGGGAAAATACGCTCCGCCTGTTCCAGAACCGCGTGGAGAAGCTGGGGGGCGCCCTCAAGGTGCAGGAGATGGAGCAGCTCTCGCCCGGGGAAATCCGCGAAGCCCTGGGGCGCGTCGTGCGGCAATACCTCGAAGGGGAGAAACCGGGTACAATACCGTCGGAAGGAAAACGATAAACGGGGAGAACGGATGGCTGAGAAAATCAAGTATACCCGCAAGGATCTGAAAGGACCGGACGAGTTCATCTCGGCGTTCAGCCGGGCGGTTTCATGGATCCAGGAAAATCGCGCCAAGGTGCTGGCCGCGGCGGGGGGGGTGCTCCTCGTCGTGGTGGCGGTATTGGGCGGACGGACGTACTTCCGCTGGGAGGAGAACCGGGCAGCCCGGGACCTGTGGCCGTACGTGAACCAGGCCAGGGAATCCCTCCTATCATCTTCCGCCGCGGACCGTGAGAAGCTCGTGCAGCTGGAGCGGTTCCTCGGGGAGCAGGTCGCCAAGCATCCCGGCACGGTCGCCGCCGTCTATGCCCGTTACTATCTCGGCGGCATCGCCTTCGTCCGCGGGGACTACGATCTGAGCGCAACGCAGTATCGATCCGCGATCAAGGAAAGCAAGCTCGAGGGCGTCATGCCCTATCTCCTCCGGAAGGGGCTCGCGCAGGCGCTGGACGCCAAGGGGGAGTATGCCGCAGCCTCGGAGGCCTACCGGGATGCGGCGGCGGCCGCGGGAGGCGAGCTGCGGGTGCAGGCGGAGATCGGTCAGGCCAGGACTCTGGCGCTCGCGGGGCGGAAGCCCGAGGCGGCTGCGATGTACCGGCAGATCCTGGGAGAAACCGCGGACCCGCGGGTAAAGGAGCTGATCGAGATCAAGCTGGCGCAGGCGGAGTAAGGGACGGAACACCGGATGAAGGTTTCCCTCTGCTTTCTCTGGCACATGCACCAGCCGCACTACAAGGATCCGGAGACGGGGACCTACATCCTCCCGTGGGTCCGGCTCCACGCGATCAAGGATTACGTCGCCCTTCCCCGGATCTTCCGGCGGTTCCCTTCGGTCCGGCACACCTTCAACCTGGTCCCTTCCCTGCTGGTCCAGCTGCAGGATTACGTGGAAAACGGGGCGGAGGACATCTACCTGTCGCTGTCGAGGAAAAACGCCCTCGACCTGACGCGCGACGAAGAGGAGTTCCTGCTCAAGAATTTCTTCTCCGCATTCCCGCCCACGATGATCCTGCCCCAGCCGCGGTACGCCGAGCTGTTCATGGGACAGGATGCCGCGCGCAGGGCGATCGGGAAACCGGGCGGGGCGGGAGGGTTCGGCGCCTCCGAGTACACCGACCTCATGACCCTGTTCAACCTCACGTGGTTCCATCCCATGCTCCGGGACGGAGACGACGAACTCGCGCGGCTGTGGCGGAAGGGGAGGGGATACACGGAAAGGGAGAAGGCATACGTCCTGGACCGCCAGATCGAAATCATGTCGGAGGTGATACCGGAATATCGGCGACTCATGGAAAAGGACGGGGGGGAGCTGTCCTCCACTCCGATGAATCACCCGATCCTGCCGCTCCTCATCGACACCCGGTCCGCGCAGGACGCGCACCCTGGCGCCGTGCTGCCCAAGGTGCCCTTCGCCTACCCCGAGGACGCCCTGGAACAGCTGGTCCGGGGGCGGGACACGTTCCGGTCGCTGTTCGGATCTTACCCTTCCGGGTTATGGCCATCGGAAGGTTCGATCAGTCCCGCGACGATGGAGCTGGCCGCAAGAGCGGGCTTCAAGTGGGCGGCGACGGACGAGGTGCTTTTATCCAAGGCATTGAAGAAGCCCGTTCTTCGGGATGCCGAAGGCGCCCCGCTCGAACCGGATTGGCTCTATACTCCTTACAGGGCAGATACGCCTTCCGGCCCGGTGCACCTCTTCTTCCGCGATCACCACCTGTCCGATCTCATCGGCTTTGAATATTCCCGATGGGACGCCATCGGAGCAGTAAATAATTTCATACATAATATCAGCGTTATTTACGATAAATTATCATCCCTTCCATCAAGCCAAAGGAAGGAATCGTACACCATCCCGGTAATCCTGGACGGAGAAAATGCCTGGGAATACTATTACGACTCGGGGCGCCTGTTCCTGCAGACGTTGATGGAACGTCTCGGCAAGCTCTCCCCGGAAATTTCATGCAAGACATTATCCGAAGCTTTACATGATGCCGATAAGAATGCCAATACATTGACGGATATTCCTTCCGGATCCTGGATCGACGGGACCTTCCATATATGGATCGGACACGAGGAGGACAGGAGCGCCTGGGTAATGCTCGCTCGCGCACGGGCGCTATGGCAGCTGCGTTTCGACCAGGCGTTGAAGTCCGGAAAGGCCTTACGTCCCTCCATGGAGCGGGCAAAGGAATACCTGCTCGTGGCGGAAGGAAGCGACTGGTGCTGGTGGTACGGGGATGACCATTTCACGCCGCACGGGCCCGAATTCGACCGCCTCTTCCGCCATTACATAAAGGCCGCCTATCGGGAGATGGGTGAGACCACACCGGATTCCCTGGACATCCCGATCCTGCACCGCGACAGGATACCGGCCGGCGCGAACGTTCTTGCCGCACCACGGACATACTTGAATCCCAGGATTAACGGGAGCATATCCTCCTATTTCGAATGGAGTGCTGCAACCAAGTACATCCCCAATCCCGGGTTCGGCACCATGCACCGAGCGGGTCATGGAATCCTTTCCTGCCTGTATTACGGATTCGATGAAACCAGGATTTTATTGCGGATCGATTTCGTTCCCATGGTTTTCGAAACCGACACATCGCTCGAGGTGGAATTCCTCTTCCCGGGGAAGGATCGGAAAATCTCCCTGGTAATCGGCACGAAACGCCTCACGCTGGCGTTCACGGAGGGGCCGATCGGGGAAACACCCGAGGAGTCGATTCCCGTTGCGAGGCCGGAAACGATCGTAGCCGCATTTCAGAAGGTCCTGGAGCTCGGGATACCGTTCCGGGAACTCCGGTGCGAAAATGATACCCATATCGAATTTTTCATGACGGTTTCGGCGCAGGGGATGATCGGGGAACGCTGGCCGATGTACGGAACCTTCGCCGCGGAGCTTCCCGGGGAGGATTTCATCGAACGAATGTGGGAAGTCTAGCCCTTTACGGTTCCGTTTTTCGGGTTCGCGTAATATTTCTCGAAGCATTCGGGACAGATTCCATGGCTGAACTGGGTCGTTGTCTTTTCGGAGATGTACGACTCGATCTGCCTCCAGGATTCCATCGCATCCGGATCGGAGTCCGGGATCCGGATTCGCTTGCAGTTCGAACAAATAGGTAAAAACATCTCCAGTTTATTGATTTTTTCCATAGCCTTGTTCAGTCTTCGGATGTGGAAAAGAAGCAACCCGAAAAACAATATGCTTACGACGCCGTTGATCCCCCCCACGATCAGATGCTCCCCGTCGAAATAGGGGATCTCCGGATGCAGGATTGCATCCACCAAAGGGCTCAGGTTGGCCATGAAGATGACGATCAGAATAAAGATCGCAACCTGCAACACAGCGCTTTTCTGGATTATCGCGAACCTTGGTTCGCCGCCAGGGGCCATTTTTCCTCCATGGGGATGTAAGGAAGTCAGTCGCAAGTATCGACAATATAATTATATAAGATTGCCATTCGATGAGGCAGGATGCATCGAAAATCAGGCGAGAGTTGGAAATATCCCCTGAGGTTCGAATTGGCGGAAGGGTAGAGGAAACGTCCGTTTCAATCGCTTGTCAGGTTCTGCAATGCGGACTTACCTGCGATAATTCACGTAAAAATACTTATTTTATTCGCATGAAACCTGAATAGTACTTATTAAGACAATCCGGGCAAAGTGTGCGAGTAAAGTCTTCATCGGAGTATAGTTTATGATATGTTTCAATGCGATTCGAATGTTTCAAGTCGTCGCGTATTTTCATGCAATTGCTGCAGACAGGAAAAAATCCTTGTAATACTTTTACTTTTAATATCGCATCCTTAAGTCCAACGATAAGTTTCGTCCCATATAAAATTCCGATAATAAGAAATACAGATATCAAAACACCGCTTATATTCGAAAATGCGTCTGATACTACGGATCCATCCGTTATTATGCTATATAAAACAATTCCTCTTCGAATTGCCATCAGGGATGCCATTAAAATAATCGAAAATCCAATTACCATTTCTTTTGTTTTTATGATCAGGCGGATCGCCAGAACAACGGCCGCAATTTGAAGAGTAACGGAAAATCCAGTAAAGAAAATAGAAAGATTCATAATTCCACCCATACATGTCGCCGGTAAAGAAGGCTATCGTGTGCAAACAAACTGGGATCTTGGAACGACCCCGGAATATCGCAACGGTTGCATAAACATGTTTACATGTCAAGAGTGCAGGGTTAACTCTGTCAAAACTTAGGAGGGAGGAAGTCCTTTTTCCTTCAATTCACCTTGTTCGCAACTTTTGTCTTTGTGGGTGCGTGAAAGCCATTTACCTGAGCCGGGTTTCAAGCATATCCCAAATTCCGACAGGATCGGACCCAGCTCCGGGTCTTCCTCGACTCGCTGAAGCCAGAAGTGGCAATCCATGCAGGTAATCGATCTTTCCGGCATTCCGTAACCTTTTTGAAATCAAAGTGAAAAAAGATAATTTCCTATATACGATGCGCATAATAGCACCCCGTTTCTTTTGTTATATATTATGTGCATTTGATCATGTATATTTTTTAATCATTGTCATGGCATGAGGTTTGGGAGCATTCGGACCAGCCACAGATTTCCCCATACCATTTGGTATAAACGCGCGAGATCATAGGCCGAAAGAAAAATCTCCCCGCAATAGACGGAGATTTTTCTGGAGCGTAAACCACCAAGTGGTTTTCCTTTAAACCGGTGGAGGGCCCCAACGTCTGATAATCTCGAGAGGGTGGCGAAATACGACGCCTGAAGTGATTTTTATAGGCTGGTAGCGCGCTTCATCAGGAGCGGCCAATGTCTGATAATGTATATTATGTTAAGTTGAGGATCGAATTGACGATCGGCTACCTTTTCCGGGAAATCACGAATTTCCAACCCATGAACAAGGGGCTCACCTCCCCCGCCAGTTTGTCGCAGAATTCCCGTACCAGCGGGATGCGCTGGATGTAAGGTACCTTCGGAAACAATCCCGCCGATTGCGCCGGGATGCTCAGGAAATCGAACAGGAACTCCCGGTTGATCTCGAAATGGAAATCGACCTCCGTGCCTTTATACGATTTCTGGGCGTCCAGGCATTCCATCAACTCGGGAAAGGCGACGGCGCCGTACTGGTATTTCATGTCGGGGAAAACCCGGTTGATGGCATCTTCCCGGGAATCGTCGAAAATGCCGGTATAGAAACTGATCGCCAATACCCCGCCGGGAATGATCAGGCCGCACGCCTGGGCAATGGACTCGCTGAACCGTGGGATGAGAAAGATCGAGGCCGTATAGAAAACGGCATCGAATTTTTCGTGGAAATAGGAGGAGAGCTGCTCGGCGTCCCCGCGCACGAAATAGATCCCCGAATGTCCCTTGCAGCGCTCCCTGGCGCGCACCAGCATCGCCTCGGAAAGGTCGATCGCATAGATGATGGGAGATTTGGGATACGCGTTGTAAAGCGCCAGCGTGGAGATTCCCGTGCCGCACCCCACGTCCAGGATCCTTTCCGGCTCGTTCGGTGCGATCAGCTCGCATAGCCGGTTGGTCAGGGTACCGAAAAGGTGGTGCTTTTCCTCGAACGCATCGTAGATCCCTGCGCTCTCGTCGAAATTCCTCTCGATGGCCTTCTTGAAGCGGCCGGCGAATTCGTTGTTTTCCGCCATTTGCCTCCTAGACCCGGACCAGGGGGTCGAAGAGTTTCCGGTACTCCTCCATCGCATACCGGTCGGTCATGCCGGCGATGTAATCGCAGACGACCCTCTGGATCCCTTCGGATTTCACGCGCTGGAAAATGTGCGGGGGGAGCTGTTCGGGACGGTCGCAATAGGCGCGGAACAGGTCCCCGATGACCCGCCGCGCTTTTTCCTCCATGCGGATGACCCGGTAGTTGCCGTACATTTCCCGCAACAGGAAATCCTTAAGCTCCCGTTTCCTTCCGGCCTCCTCGGGCGAGAAGGAGATGCATTTCACCCGGCATTTCCTCCCCTCCTCGGGGGATTTTATGTCGTTATCCATCAACCGCTGATGGCTCGTATGGATCAAGTCCCTGGTGAGTGTAGATATCATGAAGGATATCAACCGTGAGTGGATCACATCTTCATCCATTGCATGAATCCCTTCCCGAAGATTCCGAAGCGCGTCCCGCCACAATTCCACCGCTTCCAGCGATTGGGACGAGAGCATCCGCGAGCGGAGGCCGTCTTCCACGTCGTGGTTGCAATAGGCGATCTCGTCGGCGATGTCGGCGACCTGCGCCTCCAGGCACGGATACCCCGGGTCGTTGAATTCGGAGAGAGCGGGCGGGCTGTCGTATTCCGAGCTATGCTTGCAGATCCCCTCGCGCACCTCGAAGGTGAGATTCAGACCGTCGAACCGGGGATACCGCTTTTCCAGGAAATCGATCACGCGCAGGCTCTGCAGGTTGTGCTCGAACCCCCCCTCCCCTTTCATCAGCGCGTCCATCACGCGCTCCCCGGCGTGACCGAAGGGGGTATGCCCCAGGTCGTGCGCGAGCACGATCGCTTCCGTCAGGTCCTCGTTCAGCCGCAGCGCGCGGGAAATCGACCTCGCGATCTGGGAGACTTCGATGGTGTGGGTGAGGCGCGTCCGGTAGTGGTCCCCCTCGTGGTTGACGAAGACCTGGGTCTTGTATTCCAGCCTGCGGAACGCGGCCGAATGGATGATGCGATCCCGGTCGCGCTGGAAAACGGACCGGAACGGGTCCTCCGGCTCGGGGATTTTCCGGCCGCGCGACTGCCCGCTCTTTACGGCGTAGGGGGCAAGGAGCGAGGCCTCGAGTTTTTCCAGCGCCTTGCGATCAAGCATGGGTTTTCATGACGACGCAGTTCTTCCCCGAATGCTTTGCGCTGTAGGCGGCCTCGTCGGCGTAACTGACCAGCTGGTCTTCCGTGACCGCTCCCTCCTCCGCGGTGTAGATCCCGATGCTGACCGTCAGATGGACCTCTCCGGGGACCTGCGGAAGGAAGTTGTGGTTCGCCACCTCGGTCTTGATGCGCTCCGCCAGCATCAGCGCGCCCGAGGCGGTCGATTCCGGGAGGATCACCGCGAACTCCTCTCCGCCGTACCGCGCGACGATGTCGGTGGCGCGCGCGCATTGCCGCAGCAGGTCCGAGATCTTGCGCAAGGCGAGGTCGCCCGCGAGGTGCCCGAAGCGGTCGTTGAACAGCTTGAAATCGTCGACGTCGATGATCAGGAGCGACACCGTATGCCGGTATCGCCTCGCCCGCTCCAGCTCCCGGTGAAGCTGCTGGTAGAATTCCCGGTGGTTGAACAGGCCCGTCAGCCCGTCGGTGATCGACATCCGCTGCAGGTTCTCATGCATGTCCACAAGGTGCAGGGCCATGGCGGCCTCATTGGCCAGGGTCACCACCGGGACGATGGAATCCCGGTCGACCTTGCGCGAATCAGGGACCGTACGGACCGCCATCAGCGCGGCCGGCGCGAACAGCTCGCAGGCAACGCAGGCCTTCCGCTTCTCCTCCGCCGGCAGTTCGAACTTGATGGAGCAGTCCTGGCTGTGCTCGACCCAGCAGCGGGCTTCCGCGGAAAGGTACGCGGAGCAGTCGACGTTGCCGCAGCTTTTGATTTCGGCGCAGGTTGCGCTCTGCTTCCGCAGGATTGAAAAAAGATAGAAGGGGCCGGTCCCGAGCAGCCCCAGGTCTTCCGCGGTGTGCGGATGCTCGTCCAGCCCCTGGCAGATCAGGGAATTTCCGCCCCAGAGCGTGCGCGCCAGGAGCGAGCGCTCGTTCCAGGAAGGGATCCGGGTCAGCTTGCGGCCTTCCAGGTCCGTGTCGTCGTGGAACGTGAGGACCCCGTCCCGGTCGACGGTGCCCAGGATCGCCCCACGGAATTCGAGCCCGTCGCGGACGCCGCTGAGAAGCGTCTCGAAGACCTCATCGATCCGGAACGACTGCAGCATTTTCTTGGTGCACTTGTGGTGAGTGAGCAGGTCGCGATGGGCTTTCGAAAGATCTTCCACGCGGCGGTCCTTCGCCGCCTGTTGTTCCCTGGACTGTTCCGACAATTCCACCGCGTACCGGTCCAGCCGGTTCTTCACGGCCTCCGCCGCCGACAGCGGATCGGCCGAATTGCCGGGAAGCGCGCTTCCATGCTCCCGCAGGGTGTCCGCCAGCCTGTCCACGGCATAATCCGATGGCTTTACGTAGCGCAGGTATATCCACAGGAAACCGACGGCGACCACGGTATGCTCGACCGCATCGCCGATAGTGCGATCGGAGAACTCGAAGAAGATGAATATCAGGATGAGGACGCCGGCCATGACGAGATCGCTCTTGCGGCCGGGAGCCTTGAGCATCTGCAACGCCGATATCTTCACCGGATGTCGATCCTCGGGCATATTTGATAGATTTTACGTCATAATCGGCGAAAAAATTTAAAAAGGCTGGAGAAATCCTTAGAAAAAGGATGCCGCGAACCGGAACAATCGGCGGCCGGTGAGGGGCGCCGAATGGATCCAGCCTCCGTAAAATGCGGCAGCCCCCTTCCATCCGGATGCCGCGCCGGGCGCCAGCAGGCACGGGATCCACAGCAACAGGAAGAGAAGGACGAGCGCTCCGGAAAAAAGCCGGCCGCTGCGCTTGACGTCGGGCTGCCCTTTCAGAAACCCTTCCGCGGAAAACACTACGTGCATCGAGAAGAGGAACGCGGCCAGCGCCAGGTAGAGGTCCGGGACCCACGGCGACAACCCTTTGAAGAAGCCGGCGGCAACGCAGGCGGCCATGCAATACAGCGGAAACAGGTAGGGCGCAAGATCGATCAACACGTTGGTGCGGTCGAGCACGACCTTGCCGCCGTCCCGCGACGTGATGTGGAACGAATGGACTTCCCGGAAAAAGATCTTGGCCACGATCAGGTGGGAAAATTCATGGGCCCACAGGTACATCCGCTCCGGCTTCCGGAGGAACACGTGGACGAGCAGGTACAGCGCCGCTCCCCCGAGAAGGATCCAACCCTCTTCTTTCGAATGCAGGGACGCCAGCTGGCCCGGAAGGTCATGGAGGAGAATCCCGTCGAGAAGCAGGATCGGTAACCCCAGAATCGAAAAGAGAAAAACCCTCATATCGTAATCCTTTACATATTTATAACACTATGTTATTTTCCCATTCATCGATTCTGGAAGGAGGCATGGGAGACCCCCCGAAATTGGAGACGATGCCCGGAATTCTCAAAACGCGCGACCTTGCGATCCTGCTCGACATGAGCCCCGACGCCGTGAACGACATGGCCCGCAAAGGACTTCTCAAGGGGTACAAAAGCGGCAACCAGTGGCGTTTCCGGCGGAAAGACGTCGAGAGGTTCCTCGGCAAGGAGCAGAAGAGACTGACGTCCCAGGTGTGATTTATACGCCCGGCGCGCGGTTCAGGAGCTGTTGACCGACAGTTCCCCCTCAAGTACCGCCTTCGATCCGTCCTCACGATAGTCGTTGTATTTCGAAAGGATCCCATTATCGTACAACGCCTGCCGGCTTCCCGCTATCTCACCCGGATGCGGACGCCGTCGCGGACCTGTTCGCTCGGGTGGACGATGACGGACGCTCCCTCGGACAGGCCGGAGAGAATCTGGGCGCTCTGGCCGCTGCGCTGCCCCGCCTGCACCGGCCGCAATCTCGCCCTTCCGCCGTCCGCGGCGAACACTGCCCATCCGTCCCCGTGCCGGAACAATGCCGCCGCGGGGACCTGCAGAATCCCTTCCCCTTCCCAGAGCACGAAATCCGCCTCCAGCCGGTATCCGTCGCCGAGCCGTGCCCATGCCTCCCGGGGGGACACGATATCCGCGATGACCAGGACCCGCTGCTCTTCGACGCCCAATGCGGAGATTTTCGTGAACCCGGCGGGCTCCACTTCGCGCACCTTCCCCTCGAGCGCCGGCTCTCCCCCCCAACGGGTGATGAGCACCCGCGAACCCGGCCGGATCCGGACCGCGTCGGTCGACAGGACATCCACTTCGACCTCCAGCGTCCGCGGATCCCCGATCGTTACAAGCGGCTCCCCTTCCCTCACGGCCCCTTCGCTTTTATGTTGAATCGAAAGGACGCTGCCTTCCACGGGCGAACGGACGGTTACCCGCTCTCCCGTCTTGCGCGCCGGTTTCGCCGCAGCGGATAGAAGCTCGGCGCGCGCCGC
>PQAK01000018.1:18174-19927 GCA_003105225.1 Deltaproteobacteria bacterium
CCGGCTTCGTGGAGCTTCGCCGTCCGCTCGAAGGTCGACCGCGCGTATTCCTCCTTCGCCGCGGCGACGCGCTCCCGCTCTTTCGCCGCCTCCAGGGAAGCCTGCCCCGCCTGGACCTTTGCCTCCGACGCCTCTTTCCTCCGCAGGTCGAGGAACGGGGGCGGTGCGGGATCGATTTCGACCAGGGGCTGTCCCCGGGAAACCCGGTCGCCCACCTCAAGGGTCACGCGGCGCGCGATCCCGGCGACGGGAGAGGAAACCGTGAACCGGTCGACGACCCGGGTCTTCCCCTCCTCGCGCACCGTGACGACAAGTTTCCCGCGCGACACCTTGGCGACCTCGACGGGCGCCGGTTTCGGCAGGAAGGCGTATCCGATGGCCAGTGCGATCGCCGCCAGGAGGGCGACCAGAAGGATCCAGCGCCGTCTTTGCATTCCCTATTCCCTCGTCTTCAGGACCGCCACCAGGTCGAGCCGGTCCAGCCGCCGCCGCACGACGAGTCCGGAAATGCCCGCCGATGCGAGCACCACGGACGCCGCGAACGCGTACGTGCTCGGCTCCAGTACGAGCGGCACCCTGTAGAGATCGGACCCGAGTCTCGACGCGATGAAGCGGCACAGCTCCCTGCCGACGAGAAACCCGGTCGGGATGGCCGCGAGCGTGATCACGCCGAGCTCTCCCAAGAGGATGTACGATATCTCGCCTCTTGTATAGCCCAGCACCCGCAGGCTGGCCAGCTCCCGGCTCCGCTCGGAGAGGGCGATCCGCGCGCTGTTGTATACCACTCCGAAGGCGATCGTCCCCGCAAGCATCGTGTTGATGAAGGTGAAGACGAGCAGGGTCTCCGCAAGGGTGTCGTAGAAGCTCCGGATCTCGTTCTCCCGGATCGCGGTCCCCGCCACGCGCGGCATCTCCTTGAGCTTCCGGTAGACCTCCGGCAGATGCGGCTTGTCGGCGAACAGGTAGACCCCCGAGATCGCCTCCCCTTCTCCCATGAGGCGGTTCAGGGCGGTGAGATCCATATAGGCCGAGACGCCGACGTACTGCTTGACCAAATCGGCGACCACCACTTCCCGGACGGGCCTTCTCCCCTCGAAGGCCTCGACGGTCACGATGTCGCCCGGGCGGGCCTCGAGGATCTTCCCGAGGTGGTCGGTGAGGAGCATCCCTTCGGCCGGCGGCTCGATGGGACGGAGATCGGTGTCCAGCAGCCGGTACAGGCGCGCGCCCGGCTCGATCCCCCGCAGGGAGGTGCGGTAGGTCCGGTGCCCGTGCCGCAGCCGCACCGGGACGACCCGGTACGGCTCCCCGAACTCCACTCCGGGCAGCCCCCGCAGTTCGTGCAGCGCGCCGCGCGAGGCCGGCTCGACGAAGGAGACGGTCAGGTCCTCCCGCTGCGAGGCTCGAAGCTCCACGTCCACCATGAAATCGATCGCATCCTCCTGGAACCTGCCCATCATCAGGATGGCGCAGGCGAAGGCGATCCCGACGCAGGAGAGCAGGGACTTGACGGGCTTGCGGGCGATGTGGCGGAGGATCATCCTCGCCGGCTGGGAGAGCAGTCGCTTGAGTCCCAGGCGCTCGACCGCCGATTCCCGGTACCGCTCCGGAGGCTCCGGGCGCATCGCCTCCGCCGGCGGAAGCAGCGCCGCCCTGCGGACGGACTGCAGGGCGCCGAACAGGGCGGCCGCCGCGCTCACGATGCAGGCGAGCGCCGCCTTCTCCGGCTTGAGCACGTATGCCAGGTAGGGGA
>PQAK01000019.1 GCA_003105225.1 Deltaproteobacteria bacterium
TTCGACATCGTGGAAGGGATGCCTCAAGGCAAGTGTCTCGACATCGCCGAAGCTTCTCCGATCGACGGCTTCGACATCTCCCTCAAGGGGACCAACAACTACGAGGACATCGCCGGCGCCGACGTCGTCATCGTCACCGCCGGCCTTCCCCGCAAGCCCGGGATGAGCCGCGACGACCTGATCGAGGTCAACTCGAAGATCATGAGCCAGGTCGCCGAGGGGATCAAGAAGTACGCCCCGAACTCCGTTCGTCATCGTCATCTCCAACCCGCTCGACGCGATGGTGACCCTCTGCCAGAAGATCACCGGCTTCCCCCACAACCGGGTCATCGGCCAGGCCGGCGTGCTCGACTCGGCCCGCTTCGCCGCCTTCATCGCCTGGGAGCTCGGCGTCTCCGTGCGGGACGTGACCGCCATGACCCTGGGCGGCCACGGCGACGACATGGTCCCCCTGGTCCGCTACGCCAGCGTCTGCGGCATCCCCGTCATGGAGCTGCTGGAGCGGAAATACGGAAACGCCGCCAAGGCGAAGGAAGTCATGGACGCCATGGTGAACCGCACGCGCAAGGCGGGCGGCGAAGTCGTCGCCCTCCTGAAGACCGGTTCCGCCTTCTACTCCCCGGCTTCCTCCTCCATCGCCATGGTCGAGTCGATCCTGAAGGACCAGAAGCGCGTCCTGCCTTCCTGCGTCTACCTGAACGGCGAGTTCGGCGTGAAGGGCTACTTCGTCGGCGTGCCGACGGTGCTGGGCGCCGAGGGGGTCGAGAGGATCATCGAGTTCTCGCTCAACGCCGAAGAGCAGGCGATGATGGACAAGTCGGTGGCGGCCGTCAAGGGGCTGGTCGACACCCTCTCGTAAGGACCGCGAATCACCGCTTCCGCCCCCCGGGGCGGGAGGCGGCGGCATCCGTCCGGCCGGAGGAAGCCGATGGGCTTTCCCGGCCGGACCTGTTTTTCCCGCACGCCGCGGCAACCCGATCCCCCTCCCCCGCCGCGGCGCCGAGAATCGTAACGGATTCCAAAGCCGTTTTAATGTATACTGTATACAACGTAGCGCTCCTTTCCACCCAACCGGAGCGCCCCGCGCGAATGCGCCACGGGCGCCGCAGCCCTTGACCCGGCAAAGGAGGACGTCATGCCCCTGTCCGAGCTTCTCCTCTACGTTGTCGTCTTCGCCGTCGTCTTCGCCTTCGGATGCGCCCACGGGATGAAAAGCGACATCGCCGATCGAAGGAAGGCCCTTCCCTAGGTTTGGCGCCGCATGAAACCTGCCGTCCCAGCGTGTGCTCGCGGAGGCCGATGATGGGCATATGGAGTTTCTGCAGAAGATGCGGATGGCACAGCACCGGAAAGTTCGAGGCGTGCCCCCGCTGCGGTTCCAAAGCGGTGCGCCACTTCGACACCGATCCCCTGCCGAATGTCAAAGGCAGCCTGTTCTCGACCAAGGCGGGGAAGGGATCCTGGCATCCGCAGAGGACCGCGAAAGAAAAGACGAAACGGGGGTGAGGGAGTAAAAATAATTTAATATTTTCCTGCCGTTTTCCGAACAGTTCATGGGCGACCAAATATCCGGAGGGGTATTCCCCGCGGCATTCCCATGAACCATTTCATCAAGTTCAGAAACAGCATCGCCATCCCGATTATCTTGATTTTACTGTCGCTTACAACGGGTATCCTCGCAGCGGGCTACTACATCAACGAGCAGGTTTTCTACACCGTTTTCGAGGAGAGGGAAAAAAGCAAGGCCAGCAACATCAACCTGACGATCGAATCCCTGATCTCGAGCGAGGTGAAAAGGATCAGCGGTTTTGCGAAGGTATTGAAAAGGGATACGGACGTCGCCTATGCGCTCTACCATTACAAGGTAAGCCACGGTGACCGAAAACCGCTGAAACAGGTCATGGATCAGCTGTACGCGCAAATGAACCTGTCCGTGTTTCTCATGGCGGACCCCGCCGGCAAGATCCTTTACACCGCAACCCAGGATCGAGGCGATGGGAAACCGGAATCGATCGACGCCTTCCACCGGGCGCTGAAGGGGGAGCAGGTCATCACGACCGCCAACTCGGCCGGAGGATGGGGGCTGCTGGCGATCGTTCCGATCTACACGTTCGACAACAAGAAGCCGGCCGGGATCCTGATCCTCGGCAGAAGGATCAACGACGAGTTCGCGAAAAAAATCGCCCGGGAATCCGGCAACCAGGTCTTTATCGCAACCGCCGACGGCCTGATCGCCGGATCCTACCAGGACCGCAATCCCTCGCCCCTGGACCTCTCCCTGGTGCGAAAGAGCCTCTCCGACGATAAGCCCTTGTTCCTCGCGGACCGCCGTAATTTTCGATCATACACCTATGTCCCGCTGAAGATGGTCGATGCGGAATTCTGCCTTGTCCTCGAGACGGACATCAGCATGGTGCAGCAGCTGCTCGGCAGGAACAAGGTGAAGATGGCGCAATGGGGAGGGATCATTTTCCTCTGCGTCACGTTGATCGGCGGGGCCTTGACGTTCGCCCTCATCCGTCCGCTGAACGATTTGCAGGAGAAGGCCCGGAACGTCGTGCGGGAATATTCCGGGGACGATTCGAAGGCGGTTCCCCGCGGGAACGAGATCACGACGCTGGTGCGGGCCATTCACCTGATGGTGGAAACCATCCGCGACCACATCACGAAATCCCAGCGGGCGGCGGAAGCCTTGCGGCGGAGCGAGGAGCATCTCCGGCAGGCCCAGAAAATGGAGGCGATCGGAAAGCTCGCGGGGGGGGTCGCCCACGATTTCAACAACCTTCTCTCGGTGATCACGGGGTACAGCGAGCTGCTGCTGGCCCGGCTGCGGACGGGCAGCCCCGGCCTTCACGAAATCGAGGAAATCCACAAGGCGGGAGAACGGGCGGCCTCGCTGACCCAGCAGCTCCTCGCCTTCAGCCGCAGGCAGGTCCTGATGCCGAAATCGCTTCTGCTGAACGAGTCGGTGACCAGCCTGGGGAACATGTTGAAGCGCCTGATCGGAGAGAATATCGAGCTGGCCGTGAACACCGATCCCGGCCTCTGGAGGATTCTTGCCGACCCGATCCAGATCGACCAGGTCCTCATCAACCTCGCCGTGAACGCCCGGGATGCGATGCCGGGGGGCGGCAAGCTTTCCCTGTCGACGTTCAACAGGGAATTCCATCTCCCGCTGGTCGAGGGGGCCATGACCATCCCGGCAGGGCCGTACGCGGGCCTGGAAGTGACCGATACCGGATGCGGCATGGACCGGGAAACCCTCGAGCGCATCTTCGAACCCTTTTTCACCACCAAGGAGCAGGGAAAAGGCACGGGGCTCGGCCTGGCGACCGTCTATGGAATCGTGAAGCAAAGCGGCGGATACATCCGCGTCCTCAGCGAACCGGGGCAGGGTACCACGTTCATCGTCTATTTCCCCCGTTCGCTGGCCCCCGATTCCGCCGTCGACCCGGCCGGGGCCGGGCGGAAAGAAACGTCCGGAAACGAAACCGTTCTCCTGGTCGAGGACGAAGAGATGGTCCGTGAATTGGTGTCCGCGACGCTGCGAAGCTACGGATATACCGTTCTCGAAGCTCCGGACGGGGAGGAAGCCATCGCGGCGAGCGGGAAGCATCCCGGAACCATCCATTTATTGATCACCGACGTGGTCATGCCCGGGATGAACGGGCTGGAACTCGCACGAAAGCTGAAATCCGCCCGGCCCGATCTCCTGCTGCTGTTCATGTCGGGATATTCCGAGGAAGCGGTGAACCAACTGGGCGACATGGGTCTCGGGGAGGCTTTTCTCCAAAAACCGATCACGCCGTCCCGGCTCTCGGAAAAGGTTCGCGAACTCCTGTCGGGGGGCGCCGCCGTTTCCTCCGTGTAGGTCGAGGACATCGGCAACGGCTCCCGCAGCTCGTGCTATTTCTCCACGAGCACGTGCTCCTGGCGCAACCCGCCTACGACCACGGTCACCCTGGCGCCGGCCTTCAGCTTCCGGTTGAGATTTCGGATCAGGATGGTGTGCGCAGCCGGATCGGACGGATTTTTCGTCTCCGCCAGCCGGCCGATGCGTTTCAGTCTCACGATGTAATACTTCTCCCCCGTCGCTTCATCCAACAGGTAGGTGTCGGCGGGAACGGCATCGAATTTCTCTTTCCCGTGCACCCGAAAACGGACATCCACGAACTCGTTCCGGGAAGCCAGCCTGCAGGCGGTTACTTCGATCCCGGAAAGAAGCGGCGGCGGGGACGGCGGAAGCGACGGCAGCGCAGGCGCCCGAACCACTTCCCTGGGCGAACACGCCTGCAGCAGCAGAAGCGCGACGAGTGGCAGGAGGAAGCGCCGGAGGTTCGTGAAGCCATTCCCCGACAGGCACGGACCCCTCATGACAAATGGGAATATACCATATCCCGTGGCCCGTTGGCGGGCAGCCCGCATTTCTCACCGGGGTTCGTCGCGAGGCGGTGGAGACGGGCGTGGATACAAGGCGCGCGACCGAGGGCCCCGGAGGCGTAGTTGACACTACGGCGAGGAGCCCGACTGAGCGCAACGCAGTAGACATGCCCGTATCCGCCGCCGCAGCAGAAGCCCGGTGAGAAATGCGGGCTAGTCGAGGTCGATGTCGCGGACCGGCCGGGGAGCGGGTTCGTCCTTCGCTTTTTCGAGGAAGTCCTTGAACTTCTGTTCCATCGTGGCGCTGCGGCCTTTATCCGCCTCGACGATCTTGCGGAATCGATCGTGGATGCGGGACGATTCTTCCTGCAGGACCTGTTGGGCATCCTTCAGTTCGGTTTCCTTGCGCGGGTTGACGGGCTCACGGCTTTCCAGGACGATCCCCCTTGCGGCATCGATCACGAGATGCGACCCGCAACGCGGGCAGTCCACCTTGACGGCCGGTTTGTCATCGATCGGATCGGGCATCGGCGTCCCCCCTCCGCGGCGTGCTATAAAGTATGGTGATGCGACCCCCTACAGGAACCATTCTAGCAGACGGCCGCCGCATCGAGTGCGCCTGGCACGGCCCGGGGCCGGACGAGGCGCCCACGCTCGTCTTCCTGCACGATGGAATCGGGTGCGCCGCTACCTGGCGGGACTTTCCCGAGGCGCTCGCCCGCGGCACCGGGTGCGGCGCGCTCGTCTACAGCCGCGCCGGATACGGCGGCTCCGACCCCGTGCCGCTTCCGCGTCCGCTCACCTACATGCACGACGAGGGGTTCCTGGCCCTTCCCGGGATCCTCGACGCGGCCGGTATCCGCAGCGCCTTCCTGGTCGGGCACAGCGACGGGGGCTCCATCGCGATCCTTCACGCTTCGACCCCCCGGGCCCTGCCGCGGGTGCGGGGCCTGCTGCTGGAGGCCCCGCACGTGTTCTGCGAGGAGATCACCGTGCGCTCCATCGAGCAGGCGCGCGAGGAATACCTTGACGGCGGCCTGCGCGAGCGGCTGATGCGCTACCACGGCGGAAACGTCGACTGCGCCTTCTGGGGCTGGAACCGGGCCTGGCTCGACCCCGGGTTTCGCGCCTGGAACATCGAGGAGTACCTGCCCGCCGTCCGAGTCCCGGTACTCGTGGTGCAGGGCGCCGACGACCCGTACGGTACCCTGCGCCAGGTCGAATCGATCGAGGGGCGATGCGGCGGAACGGTCCGGCGCCGCCTCCTTTCGGCGTGCGGCCACACGCCGCATCGCGAACGGCGCGAGCCGACGCTATCGGCGATGACCGCGTTCCTCCGCGAATTCCCGGAAATCAGATCGAAATGACGACTTTTCCGAAATGGGCCCCGCTTTTCATGTACCGGTAGGCCTCCTTCGCCTCGAGGAACGGGAACACCCGATCGATCACCGGCCGCAGGCCGTGCATCCCGATCGCGCGCAGCATGTCCACGAACATCTCCCGGGAGCCCACGTAGATCCCCTGGATCCGGATCCCCTTCATCACCGCAGGCAAGGGGTTGACCTCGCCCGTGTTTCCCGAAAGGACCCCGATCAGGCTGATGTGACCGCCCACCCGCACCGCCTTCAGGGATTTCTTCAACGTTTCCGCACCGCCGACCTCCACCACGTGGTCGACGCCGCGCCTGCCGGTCACCTCCCACACCCGGGATTCCCAGTCCGGTTCCGCCTTGTAGTTGATGACGTCGCTCGCCCCCAGCTTCCGCAGCTTTTCCATTTTCCCTTCGCTGCCGGTCGTGGCGATCACCCGCGCCCCCTCGGCGACGGCGAACTGCAGGGCGAAGATGGATACCCCTCCCGTCCCCAGGGTCAGCACGCTCTGGCCGCAGTGGAGGCAGCCGCTGCGCAGGGCATTCCATGCGGTCAGCGCCGCGCAGGGAAGCGTCGCCCCCTCTTGGAACGAAAGGCCGGGGGGAAGTTCCACCAGCCCCCGCTCCCCGAAGAGCGCGTATTCCGACAGGACGCCGTCGATCGATCCCCCCAGTGCGCTGCGCGTGGCGTCCTCGGGGATGCTCCCGGCATCCCAGTCCCGGAAGAAGGTCCCGGCCACCCGGTCGCCGGCTTTCCAGCGGGTGACTCCCCCCCCGCTCTCCAGGACTTCCCCCGCGCCGTCGGAGAGAGGGACCAGCGGCAGCGGGAGGTTGGGCGAGTAGGTCCCCCCGATCACCATCAGGTCGCGGTAGTTGAGCGATGCCGCCTTCACCCGCACCAGCACCTGGCCCACCCCGGGCCGGGGAACGTCTTTCTCCTTCAATTCCAGACCGTCGATTCCCGCCGCTTTCCCGATGCGGAAATAGCGCATCCCTTCCCCTCCGTGGTCCCGGTTTCAATCCTTCAGGTACGACTTTGCGATCTCCACGCAGCGCTTCACGTCATAATCGCGAAGAATCGTGATCCGCTGCGCCGCGAGCGAGCCTTCCGCGTGGATGGACAGGATCTCCTGGTAGCCGCCGAACCCCGATGCGGCGATGTCCCGGATCAGCTTCATGGCCCGTGTCCGCCGGGTCCCCGAAACGCCTTCCACGCCTCCGAGATAATAATCCAAATACCGGCGGGTAGCCTCGTTTTCCCAATCCTTCCGGAACGGCGCGGTGACCAGGAGGCCGCCGGCGACGTCCTGCAGGTTCTGGACCATCCTGTGGTAGTTTCTGGCGAAATGGTGCTTCGCGATATTGGTCAACGTCACGTTCGGCACGGCGATCCCCGGCGGGACGACCTTGTGCTCCATCGATGCCGCCACGAGCAGGCCGCGGGTCGTCTCGCTCCAGGCGATCAGCTCCATGATCTTGTCGCGCACGTGGGTCACGTCCGGCACGCCGTTGTATTCCGCGATCAGCTGGGCCGCCCCGATGAACAGCTCGCACATGGGCAGCTTGTAGGAAGCCGCCGTGAACCGGTGGAACTCGACGAAGGTGTTCGCCAGCGCCCCGGCGTACCGCCACTCCCCGCACAGGAACACCCGGTCCCACGGCACGAAGACGTCGTCGAATACGGTGACCGTGTCCACCATCTTGAGATCCGTGGTGACGGGGTAGTCGAAGCGGTTGTCGCCGGGGTGGCTGGAGACCTCCGCAATCAGCTTCAGTCCCGGCGTCGCCACCGGGATGGCGAAGCTGACCGCGTAATCGGCGTCGGCCTCCGCCATCGCCCGTGTCGGCAGCACGATCAGTTCGTTCGCGAAGGGGGACGCCGTGGTGTGCGCTTTCGCGCCCCGGACGACGATGCCGTCGGTACGGCGCTCGACCACGCGTACGTAGACATCGGGGTTGGGCTGTTCCGAGGGGCGCTTGCTCCGGTCCCCCTTCACGTCGGTCTGGGCCACCGCGAACCCCAGGTCCCGACCGCGGCAGGCCCCAAAATATTCCCGGACTTTCGGCAGGTAGGAAGAGCCGGACCGCCGGTCCATGTGGTCGGCGACGATGTGCAGCGCGAACAGCGCATCGGTGCCGATCTCCTTGATAAGCGGCGGGCCCCCGTTGACCCGCGCGCCGGCGGCGATCAACTCCCGGCGCCGCAGCAGGTCTTCCGCATTCCCGGGGATCTTGTAGAACCGGCTGAACGGCTCCCCGGTCCGCGGGTCGGTGCAGACGGCCAGCCCGCGGTGTTCCGGATCCTCGGCCAGCCTGTAGTCGATCCCCGCGAAGGCCATCCCGACGCCCAGGACCGGGTGCGTCGTGACGTCCGCGACCCGTTCCCCGTCGAAATACACCTCCCTCCCGTCCCGCAGGCTCTCCCTGTGCTGCTCGAACGATTTCAGCCCCATGGCTCCCCCTCCCCTTGCGCCGCTGTTCCAATGAGATAGGCCAGGGGAGCGTTTCGGTTCCCGTAAAATCGAAATCCCCCGGACGGCGGCGCCGCCCGGGGGATTTCCCTCGTTCCGGGAATGCAGCGGAAGAACCCTAATCGGAAAGGATCAGGATCTCCACCCTTCGGTTTTTGAACTGCCCCTGCTTCGTCTTGTTGTCCGCGATGGGCTTGGTCTCGCCGAATCCCGCGGATTGGATGTTTTCCGCCTTGACGTTTCCGTTCTTCACCAGGTAATTCTTCACGGCTTCGGCCCTTCTCTCGGAGAGGGCCTGGTTGTACTTTGCGGCGCCCCGGCTGTCCGTGTGCCCTTCGACCGAAATCTTGTTGCCCGGATATTTCTTGACGAAATCGATCGCCTTCTGAAGCTCCGGAATGTCCGCCTTCCGGATATCCGATTTCGCGGTGTCGAAATTGACGTGGATCGCCAGGCGGTCGATCACCTTGGCCGCAGCCGGAGGAGGAGGAGGCGGGGGAGGCGCCGCGGCCGCCACGGTAACCGTCTCCGATGCCATCTGGGAGCCCCCCGCGCCCGTCGCGGTGATCGTATACTTCGTGGTTTTATCGGGGCATACCTGGCGGGAGCCGCTCGGCGCCACGCTGCCGATTCCCGGTTCGATCGTCGCGCCGGTGGCGTTGGTCGACGACCATGCCAGGGTGGCGCATTTCCCCGCATCGACTGCCGCCGGATTCGCGGAGAGCGATACGGATGGCGCCGCCGGCACGGGTTTTACCTGCTTCGCCTGCCAGCACGGGATCGTCTTGGCGAGAAGGTCATCGGCCGCCTTGTCCGCCGCCGCGTAGAACGGCCCGGCGTTTTCCCAGAATTCGGATGCCTCGTGGTACGCGTTATCGCGCTCCACCTTGGCGTAGGCCAGTTCCTTGGGAGCGCACTCCTTCGCGCCCATCTGTTCCGCCTTGACAATTTTTGCCCCGATGGAATCCATCCGGTCCTTGTCGGCCTGGGTCATCTTGTGGGCGCCGCACCCGGGGGTCAGCGCGGCCGCGAGCAGCAACGCCGAAAGGAATAACAGACGTCGATTCCTCATTTGACACCTCCCGCGGACAACTGGAGCGCCTTGGCGGAGAAATCCATCGAATCCTTCGCATACGCTTTTACCGCCCTGCAGTCTCCCTTCTCCGCCTGGATATCCGCCTTTTTGAGGTACGCTTCCGCGGAATAATACTCGTAAGGCGCCTTGGTGTCCGCCCCCGCCGCCTTCGCCCTGTCGAGCGAGGCACGGGCGTTCTGGATGGCATTGGCCGTCGCGCAACCTGCGGCCAACGCTGCGGACAGGACAACAGCAGACAAAACAATCCACGGTCGTTTCATCGAATTCCTCCTTTTGTGAGTTCGGGACTTCGATGCTTTCGATTCGTTCCTTAACATTCGTATATATCTATATATATCATCCCATCTGCAATTGGATACAGGAAACCGATCGGCAATCGAATCTTCCAGGCAGGCAATCGGATATGGGAATCGTCGAAGCGGGGAGGAACCGGAATCGGACCGGTCCCCTCCCCCGCTCGTCACCGGATGCGGCGATCCTCCCCCCGGTCGGGTGCGGAGGATTTACTAATCGCGGTCGTGCCCCTTGCCCTTCTTCTGTTTGCTCCACGAATGATCGTCGCCGTGCTCCTCCCACGACCCCCGCACCACATGGCGCTCATTTTCCCGATGTTTCCAGTGCTTCTTGAGCTGACCGTACGGAACGTGCTCGTGGCGGGCATACCTCGTACGGTAATTCCCCGGCACCCGGACGATCTCCACGGGCACGGCCCGCCTCCCCACGATCTTCCAAGGCCCGTTGTAGTTCCGCGACCGGAACCACCGGTCCCCGTTCCTCGTGTACCAATAGTCCCTGTGGAAGAGAAGGTCGACCTCCACGCCCGGGGCGAAGTAGACCATGGTGTTCGGAATCACCACCATTTCGGGCGGACCCGCGACGACCACGGCGGGGGGGCCGATGTTGATGCTGACGCTGGTTCCCGCCAGAGCTTGCCCGTACGATCCCGCCGCAACGAGCGCGGCAGACATCGTCAACACCTTCCAAAACGCTCTCTTCATCACGGCCTCCTTTGCAGCATTGAAATTACATTTCTGGAGCCACCGAATTCGAAGCGGATATCCATGGACGCATGAGCCAACCCGATACTCGTTATTTATCAATGCGTTTTAGTTACACTTGCCATCGAATACACAAACAGCATCATCCGTGCCAGAACCATCAAGCTGCCTTGATTTGAATACCGGACGCGCAACGATCGGTGGATCTTCCCGGCAGGGAGAATCTAAGCGCCGATTCCCGCGTGGAACCGCTGGAGGCTTTTCACGGGATTTCCTCCGTCCCGGTGCGCCGCGATCCCCTTGGCGGTCGCAACCGCCGCCGCCGTCGTCGTGATGTAGGGGACCTTGTGCTGGATGGCCGCCTTGCGGATGTAGGAGTCGTCGTGCGCGCCGGCCTTCCCCGCCGGCGTGTTGACGACCAGGTGGATCTCCCCGTTCTTGATGGCGTCGGCGATGTTGGGGCGCCCCTCGTGCAGTTTCAGGATCTCCTTCGCCGCAACGCCGTTCTCCGCGAGGAACCGCCTCGTCCCTTCGGTCGCCACGATGGAGAATCCGAGCCGCGCGAACCGCCGGGCCGCCTCCAGCGCCCCCGGCCGGTCCCGCTCGGAGACGGTGATGAGGACCGTCCCCTGCATCGGGAGGAGCTGCCCGGCGGCGACCTGCGCCTTGAAGAACGCCTCCCCGTAAGACTCGGCCATCCCCAGGACCTCCCCGGTGGAGCGCATCTCCGGCCCGAGGAGCGGGTCGACCTCCGGGAACATGTTGAACGGGAAGACCGCCTCCTTGACCCCGAAGTGGGGGATGGGGCGCCGGGAGAGCTCCAGGTCGCGCAGGCTTTTCCCCAGCATGACCTGGGTGGCCAGCCGCGCCATCGGGATGTTGCAGACCTTGCTGACGAGCGGCACCGTGCGGCTCGCCCGGGGGTTGGCTTCGAGGATGTAGACCGTGTCGTCGGCGATGGCGTACTGGATGTTCATCAGCCCCGACACGCCCAGGGCCACCGCGATCTTCCGGGTGTACTCCTCGATCGTGTCGATGTGCTTCGCGGGAATGCTGACCGGGGGGATCGAGCAGGCGGAGTCGCCGGAATGGACGCCGGCCAGTTCGATGTGCTCCATCACCGCGGGGACGAAGGCGTCGGTCCCGTCGGCGATGGCGTCCGCCTCCGCCTCGATGGCGTCCTCCAGGAACCGGTCGATCAGGATCGGGCGCTCGGGGGAGATCTCCACCGCCTTCGCCACGTACTCCCGCAGCATCTCCTCGTCGTGGACCTTCTCCATGGCGCGCCCGCCCAGGACGTAGGAGGGGCGGACCATCAGCGGGTAGCCGATCCGGGCGGCGATCGCGAGCGCCTCCTCCAGCGTGCTCGCCATCCCCGACTCCGGCTGGGGGATCCCGAGGCTCGTCATGATCTTCCGGAACCGGTCCCGGTCCTCCGCAAGATCGATCATGGCCGGCTTCGTCCCGAGGATCCGGACCCCGGCCGCTTCCAGTTCCGCCGCGATATTCAACGGAGTCTGTCCCCCGAACTGCACGATCACTCCCTCGGGCTTCTCCTTCTCGTAGATGGCGAGCACGTCCTCGACCGTCAGCGGCTCGAAGTAGAGCTTGTCGGAGGTGTCGTAGTCGGTCGAGACGGTCTCCGGGTTGCAGTTGATCATGATCGACTCGTACCCGGCGGCGCGCAGGGCGAAAGCGGCGTGGACGCAGCAGTAGTCGAACTCGATCCCCTGGCCGATCCGGTTCGGCCCGCCGCCCAGGACGAGGACCTTTCGCCGTCCGCTCGTTTCGACCCGGTCGGGGCCGTTGTAGGTCGAGTAGTAGTAGGCGGCGTTCTCCACCCCGCTCACCGGAACCGCATCCCACGCCTCGACGACGCCCAGGGCGGTCCTTCGCCGCCGGATCTCCGCCTCGGGAATGCCCAGGATCCCGGCCAGGTACTTGTCCGCGAAGCCGTCCTTCTTCGCCTGGACCAGGAGGTCGTCCGGCAGATCGCCCCCCTTGTGTTCGAGCAGCCGCTCCTCGAGCGCGACGAGCTCCCTCATCTGCTCGATGAACCAGGGCTTGATGTGCGTCCTGGCGTGGAGCTCCTCCGTCGTGGCGCCCTTGCGGATCGCCTCGTACATCAGGAACTGCCGTTCGCTCGACGGCTCGGCGAGCATCCGCAGGAGCTCGGCAACCGGCTTGTCGTGGAAGTCCCTGGCGAAGCCCAGGCCGTACCGGCCGATCTCCAGGGAGCGGATCGACTTCTGGAACGCCTCCTTGTAGGTCTTCCCGATGCTCATCACCTCGCCCACGGCCCGCATCTGCGTCCCCAGCTTGTCCTGCACCCCCTTGAACTTCTCGAAGGCCCAGCGGGCGAACTTGACCACGACGTAGTCGCCCGACGGGGTGTACTTCTCGAGGGTCCCGTCGCGCCAGTAGGGGATTTCGTCGAGCGTCAGCCCGCAGGCGAGGAGCGAGGAGACGAAGGCGATGGGAAAGCCGGTCGCCTTGGAGGCGAGGGCCGAGGAGCGGGAGGTGCGCGGGTTGATCTCGATGACCACCACCCGCCCGGTCTTCGGGTCATGGGCGAACTGGATGTTCGTCCCCCCGATCACCTCGATGGCGTCGACGATGTCGTAGGAATACTTCTGGAGCCGCTCCTGGAGCTCCGGGGCGATGGTCAGCATGGGCGCGGTGCAGTAGGAGTCGCCGGTGTGCACCCCCATGGCGTCCACGTTCTCGATGAAGCAGACGGTGATCATCTGCCTCTTGGCGTCCCGGACGACCTCCAGCTCGAGCTCCTCCCAGCCCAGGACGGACTCCTCCACGAGGACCTGCCCGACCAGGCTCATCGAGAGGCCGCGGGCCACGATCGTGCGGAACTCCTCGAAGTTGTACGCGAAGCCGCCCCCGGTCCCGCCGAGCGTGTAGGCGGGCCGGATCACGACGGGGAACCCGATCCCCCGGACGACGGCCTCCGCCTCCTCCAGGGTGTGCGCGACGTCGCTGCGGGGCATCTCGAGCCCGAGGCGGGTCATCGTGAGCTTGAACTCCTGGCGATCCTCGCCGCGCTTGATCGCATCGACGTTGACGCCGATGACCTTGACCCCGTACTTCTCGAGCACGCCTTCCCGGGCCAGCGCCGAGGAAAGGTTCAGCCCCGTCTGACCGCCCAGGTTGGGCAGCAGCGCGTCCGGCCGCTCCTTCTCGATGATCTCCGTGAGGGTCGCGACGTTCAGCGGCTCGATGTAGGTCACGTCCGCCATCGCCGGATCGGTCATGATGGTGGCCGGGTTGGAGTTGACCAGGACGATGCTGTAGCCGAGCTTCTTCAAGGCCTTGCACGCCTGCGTCCCGGAATAGTCGAACTCGCAAGCCTGGCCGATGATGATCGGGCCGGACCCGATGATCAATATCTTGCGGATATCGTCGCGCCTTGGCATAACGCCTCCCGGAGAGGGTATCGGTTCGCGGATGGATCGAAGGGGTTTCCGACGATAGTAAACGAAACCATTCTTTTAGGGAATGGTTTGGTTCCGATCGGTCCCCTTCCCCCTCCGGGAGGCGATTATCGATGCACGGCCTTCATCGCCGGCTCCGGGTAGCGGGATCCCTTCGCGGAACCGACGGGAAACGCGGCGTCGAGCAGAGCGAGTTCCTCCGAACCTAAAATCACGTCCAGGGCCCCGGCGTTTTCTTCCAGCCGCTCCACCCGCTTGGTTCCCGGGATGGGAAAGATATCCTGCCCGCGGGCCAGCAGCCATGCCAATGCAAGCTGCGAGGGGCGGCACTTTTTCTTTGCCGCGATTTCCTCGAGACGCTCCAGGAGGGACAGGTTGTGGGTGAGATTGTCTCCCATGAACCGCGGGGAGTTGCGGCGGTAATCCCCTTCGGGAAGGTCGTTCGTGCTCCGGATCCGGCCCCCGAAGATTCCCCTTCCCAGCGGGCTGTAGGCGACGAAGCCGACCCCCAGCTCCCTGCAGGCGGGGAGCACTTCAGCTTCCGGGTCGCGCGTCCACAGGGAGTATTCCGTCTGCAGCGCCGCGATCGGGTGCGCCTGGACCGCCCTGCGGATCGTGGCGGGCGCCGCCTCGGACAGCCCGAGGAAACGCACCTTCCCCTCGCGGACGAGATCGGCCATGGCCCCGACCGTTTCCTCGATCGGGGTGGCGGGGTCGACCCGGTGCTGGTAATAAAGGTCGATGACGTTCACGCCGAGACGGCGCAGGCTGGCTTCGCAACAGGACCGGACGTAATCGGGCTTCCCGTTGACCCCCAGCCAGCTTCCGTCCTTTCCCCGGACGTTTCCGAATTTCGTCGCCAGCACCGCCTTGCCCCGGCGGTCGCGGATCGCCTTTCCGACAAGCTCCTCGTTCCGTCCCATGCCGTAGACATCCGCCGTGTCGAGGAAATTCATTCCCATGTCCAGGGCGCGGTGGATCGTGCGGATCGACTCCTTCTCGTCTCCCGCCCCGTAGAATTCCGACATCCCCATGCACCCCAAGCCCATCCGGGACACCATCAGATCGCTGCTTCCCAACCTTGCCTGCTTCATCTCGGGTCTCCTCCTCCTTGCGCGGCTCGCCACCGATTCAGCGTCCCCATCAATATCCCGCCCCATTGTCCTTTTCCGTTTCGATGCCCCGGCGGCGCTGCAGGATCCCCTGCTTCCCGCCCGGATCTTCCCATTCCCCGATTGAATCTTACTAATAAATACCGGTACCGGAAGTTCAGGAGGCTCAGCATGAAATCACCTTTTGTGATTTGCGGCGTTACAGGGAACGTGGGATCCAGGATCGCCGGGACGCTTCTGGCCGAGGGAGAACCGGTCCGCGCCATCGGCAGGGAGCGGGTGCGGCTCGGCCCCTTCGCCGCGAAAGGGGCGGAACCGTGGCCGGGCGACATCGGAGATCCGGCATTCCTCGAGAAGGCGTTTACGGGCGCCCGCGGCGCATTCGTCCTGATCCCCCCGAGATTCGACGCCCCCGACTACCGGGGATATCAGTCCCGGATCGTGGATACCCTCGTGGCGGCGGTTTCGAAGGCCCGCATCCCGCGCGTCGTGGCCTTGAGCAGCATCGGGGCGCACCTGTCCGAGGGAACGGGTCCGATCCTGGGGCTGCACGAACTCGAAACGAAGCTCCACGGCCTTCGGGATACGGCCGTCGTCTGCCTTCGGCCGGGCTACTTCATGGAGAACCATCTCTGGAGCATTCCCGTCATCCGGGCGCAGGGGGTCAACGGAAGCGCGCTGCGGGGCGACGTGCCGATTCCGATGATCGCCACGAAGGACATCGGCGATGCGGCGGCCCGCCTGCTCCGCGAGGGCACCTTCACGGGGCACACGGTCCGCTATCTCCTGGGCCCGCGCGATCTGACGATGTCCGATGCCACCCGTATCCTGGGCGAGGCGATCGGAAAACCGGGCCTCAAGTACATCCAGTTCCCCGAGGAAGAGACGCGCAAGGCGATGGCCGGGATGGGAATGTCCCGTGGCGCGGTGGATGCAATGATGGAAATGGACCGTTCGCTCAGCGGGGGCAGGATCCGCCCCACGCAAAAACGGAACTCGGACAACACGACGCCGACGACGCTCGAAGAGTTCGCGAAAACCGTTTTCTCCTCCGCGTACCGCACCGCTGCGTAACGCCGCTTCCGGAGACAGGGAAACCCCGCCGGGCCCTCCAGGACCCGGTGGGGGCCCGCGCGGAAACCGGGAGATGCGTTCCTCTCCGGAATTGGGGTAGCATCGAAGGCAGGAATCGGCCTTCGAGGAATTGAAAAAGGGAGTGGAAGGGGCCGTCGGGAAAATGAAGAAGTGAGCGGACCGGTCCGGATTCTCGTCAGTTCCTGCCTGCTGGGCGAAAAGGTCCGGTACGACGGCGGCCACAAGCGCGATCCGTTTCTTGTGGATACCCTGGGACAGTTCGTCGAATACGTGCCGGTCTGCCCCGAGGTGGAATGCGGGCTTCCAACCCCGCGGGAAGCGATGCACCTTGTCGGGAACCCCGCCGATCCGCATCTGGTCGCCATCAAGACAGACGCGGACTGCACCGGAAGAATGAAGCGATGGGCCCACGGGAAGCTTTCGGAGCTCGAGGGGCTGGAGCTGTGCGGCTATATCTGCAAGAAGGGGTCGCCGAGCTCCGGGATGGAGCGCGTCCCGGTTTACGGCGGGTCAGGCATCCCGTCGAGGGTCGGGGCCGGGATGTTCACGAAGGCCTTCATGGAGCGTTTCCCGCTGATCCCCGTCGAGGAGGAGGGCCGCCTCCGGAATCCCGACCTGCGCGAGCGGTTCGTCGTGCGGATGTTCACCCTGCGCCGTTTTCGCGATGCGATCCGGCGGGGCAGGGCCCGCGGGACCCTCGTGGAGTTCCACACGAGCCACAAGCTCCTCCTGCTTGCGCATGGCAGGCCCTTGTACGCCGAAATGGGCAAGCTGGTGGCCCGGGCGAAGGAACTTCCCCTGGAGGAGCTCTACCGCCGCTACCAGCGCCTCCTCCTGGAGGCGCTGCGCCGCCGCGCCACACCGGCCCGATGCGCCGATGCGCTCCTGCACGCCATGGGATATCTCCGGCCTCTCCTTTCACCCGATGAAAAGCGGGAACTGCTCGAGGCGATCGAACAGCACAGGAATCGTCTGACCCCGCTGGTCGTCCCCGTTACGCTGACCCGGCACTACGCCCGGAAATTCGATGTCGTCTACCTGAACCGGCAGGCATTCCTGAACCCCCACCCCGTCGAGCGGATGCTCCAAAACCACGTATGAGGATTGGTTCCGGAGCCCCAGGGAACGGGTTTGCCACCAATCGGCCGGGCGGTACATCTTATGACGGGGAGAGCCCATGAAAACGTTCACGATCCTTTTGTCGGCGGCGGCTTTCTTGTCCGTTATCCTGATCGGAAACGTTCCCGGGGAGGAAAGGAGAATGAGCGACCTCTCGATTTCCAGCGCGGCGTTTTCCCATAACGGGATGATCCCGCCGAAGTACACCTGCGACGGCGTCAACGTGAATCCGCCTCTCTCGTTCACCGGCGTCCCGGAGAAGACCCGATCCCTCGCACTGATCGTCGACGACCCGGACGCCCCGGCGGGCACATGGGTCCACTGGGTCGTATGGAACATCGCTGCCGGCGCCGGGCAGATCGCGGAGAACTCCGTCCCGCAAGGCGCGATCCAGGGAACGACCGATTTCCGGAACCAGAAGTACGGCGGCCCCTGCCCGCCTTCCGGGACGCACCGGTATTTCTTCAAGCTGTACGCCCTGGACGCCTCCCTCCCCTTGAAAGCCGGCGCCACGAAGGCCCAGCTCGAGCAGGCGATGAAGGGGCACATCCTCTCCCAGGGCGAACTGATCGGCCTCTACCGGCGAAAATAAACCCGGCGATGGGAGATCAATCCTTGTCGAACCAATCGATCTTTTCCCGTATGAGGATCATCCCCGCCCACCAGAGGGCGACGAGCACGACCCCCGCGCCGACGTACTCCGATGTCCGTCCGATGGCGAAGGGGACGCGGTGCGAACCATGGGTCCAATAAGACAGGGTACAATGGACAGTAAGGAATTCCGCAGCTTTTAACCGGTCCGGGAAAGGGGATGACGCATGGAAGCCGGCAAAAGATACCTGTCGCGCGTCGGCGCCGCGGCCGCTGCGTTCGTTGGTGCGATCCTGCTGGCGGCTCCATCCGCCATCGCGCTGGAAATATCCTTCCGCAGTTTCGGCAACTCTGCGGCGATCGGCCCCCCCGCGGATGCATACGCCGTCAAGCTGCAAACCCTTTCGGCGACGGTTCTCGGCGAGGCCGGGCAGGTCAGGTTCACCAGGATCGCGCCGACCCCGGCAATTCCCAAAGAGTTCAAAAACATCGTAGCCGCGGTCGAAGCGGGAGGTCCCCTGGCCGGCGGGGCGGGATTCGACGCAGCCTACATATCGGGGTCGGACCTCAACCCGGCATGGGGGTTCATCTACAATTCGGGAATTCCCTTCGGCCCCAACTTCGACGAGTTCATCGGTTTTCTCTATGGAAAGTCCGTCGAGGACGGCAAGGCGAGCGGACTGGATCAGCTCCAGCAATTGCTGGATAAAAACGGCAGGAACATCGTTGCGGTTCCCATCGTCGGAAGCCCCCACCAGGGTTCCGGCTACTTCATGCTCCCGGTCGGCAATGCCGGATCGACTCCCGGCATCGGGCTGGCGGGATTGTGCCGGCAGGACTGGACGTTCCGCTACCTCCCGCCGGCACAGTACGTCCTCGATCGCGCATGCGACAACCTGGTTTCCAGCGGCGCCATCCCGAAAAAGAACATCAAGTTCGTCACCGCCCTCGCCGGGAGCGGATCGCTCGTCAAGGCCGTGACCGACGGCCAGATTCAGGCCTATGAATTCGCCACCCCCCTCGACGACTACTCCCAGCTCTTCGGCCTCCCCGAGGGCAATCCCGGCACCGTGGGGACCCGCTACCTGCACTTCCCCGGATGGCACCAGCAGTTCCTGGTCACCTACATGATCATCAACAAGACCGCGTGGGGAAAGTTGAACCCGGCCCAGCAGGCGCTGGTCACGAGCGTGGCCCGCGACCACGTCCTCTCGTCGTACGGCGAGAACCTACGGCAGCAAGGCGCCATGCTGGGACGGATCCTTTCGGCCAACGACGGCGACAGGAATCCCGGGAACGACCTCGTGCTGGTGCAGTGGCCGCAGGGCGACCTGGAATTGCTCAGGAATGCAACCATCCAGTTCCTGAACGCCCGGGTCTCCGATGCGAAGCTCGGCGAACAGGACCGGAAGGACTACGCCAAGGTCCTGGAGTCGCTCCGGGCGTACGTCGGCAGCAACAACGGGTACTGGAAGGTGCGCGAAGTGCCCAATGCCCTTCGTTTCCAGGGATGGCGCGATCCCGAGGGCAGGAAGAGCTGGGATCAGCCCCCGAAATAGACAGGGAGGAAACGGTTCCCGGGGCCCCCGGATCGACTCACCGGATGTCTTTGCCGATGGAGTAGGCGCGGCCGAGTTTCCTGCCGACTCCGTGATACGTGTTGATCTCCGGATCGAAGAGGATCGGCCTCACCTTCTCGATGTCGGGCAGCCCCATCTCGCCGCACGCCGATTCCTCGACCTTGACATCCAGGATCTCCCCGATGAACTGGGTGTGCAGGCCGATCTCGATCGTATGGAGAAGCCGGCACTCGACGACGAAGGGGAATTCGCCGACAAACGGCGCGTCCACGAGAGCGCTCCGGACGGGAGTGAGCCGCGTGGCGGCGAACTTGTCGACGGTCTTCCCGGAAACGATGCCGATGTAATCCGCTTCCCGCGCATGGGCTTCGGAGGGCACGCTGATCGTGAACGCTTTCCGCTCCACGATGTTCCCGTATGAGTAGGTGGCCTTTCGAAGGGAGACGGCAACGCAGGGCGGCCGGGAACAGCAGATCCCGCCCCAGGCCGCGGCCATCACGTTCGGCCTCCCCCCCTTGTCGTAGGTCCCCACGATCCATACCGGAGTGGGAAATACCAGCGTCTTCGCGCCGAACGACTTCTTCATGGAGGATTCCTCCCTTCCCCGATGGAGCCACTATACCACCTGCGCGGGCCTTCCCCCGGCCAATCCTCCGCCGTATCTTCCGCATCCCATTGTTTCATCTGGTTATTCAGCAAGAAGCATCGGCGGAAGCCGGCGGCCGCACAAGTCGGGACAAGGTATACTTTGGGGGATTCCGGGTGGAAACGAGGCTCTCATGATGCCGAAGGTTCTTGCGGTGTCCCGGCTGCGGCGGGTCTACGGCGACGCGGTCGCCGTGGACGGCATCTCGTTCGATGTGGGCCGGAACGAGATCGTCGGCCTCCTGGGCCCGAACGGGGCCGGAAAAACCACCACCATCAACATGATTCTCGGCGTCCTCGAACCGAGTTCGGGAACCATCCATATCGAAGGCGAGGACGTCGCGACGAACCGCACCCGGGCGATGGAGCGCACGAACTTCGCGGCCGTCTATGCACCGCTGCCCGGGAACCTGACCGTGCAGCAGGACCTGCGGGTCTTCGGCCTTCTGTACGGAGTGAAAAACCTCCCGGAACGCATCGAGGCGCTGCTCGACCAGTTCGATCTCAAGGGACTGCGGCACGCCCGGTGCGGCGTGCTCTCGTCCGGGGAGCAGACGC
>PQAK01000020.1 GCA_003105225.1 Deltaproteobacteria bacterium
GCGGGGGTCGCCAAGGTCCCGATCGCATCCGTCATCATGGCGTGCGAGATGAGCGCGAGCTACACTCTCCTTGTCCCCCTGATGCTCGTCTCCTCCATCTCCTACCTGCTGCTGCGGAAGACGAGCCTGTACGAGAAGCAGCAGTTGACCCGGCTGGCTTCCCCGGCGCACCTCACCGAGTTCGCGCGGGGCCTGCTGGAAAAGATCTACGTGCGCGATGCCGTAAGGATGCACCCGGTCACTCTGATACCGGAGGACATGCCCTTCGACGGGCTCGTCAAGGTGGTGACCCGGTCCGGAGAGTCCCACTTCCCGGTGGTGGACCGGAACGGCAAGCTCTCGGGCATCCTCTCCATCAACGACATCCGCTCGGTGCTGTTCGAGGACACGGTGGACCGGCTCATCGTCGCCGGGGACGTCGCCACGCCCCATGTCGTCCGCATCCGCATGCACGACACCCTTCAGAAGGCGCTCGACGAAATGGCCGCGCTGAACGTGGACGAGCTGCCCGTGGTGCGCAGCGACGGGCAGGACGAGATCGTGTCCATGCTGTCGAAGCGCGACATCATCGACTACTATTACGGAAGGACCGGGGGATGATCCTCGCGGGCATCCGCCGCATCGAACGAAGGGAGGCGAGGTGAAGCCGTTCCTGGTTCCCGCCGTCGTGGCCCTGGGGGTCACCGCGGCGCTTTTCATCGTCCGCGCCCTGGCGCTCCGCCTGCTCCACAAGTGGGCGGAGAAGACGGAGACCCGCGCCGACGACCTGGTCCTCGGAGCCGTCCGGACGCCCTCCCTGTTCTGGTGCGTCGCGATCGGGATCTATACGGGCGTAGCCGTGTCGGACCTTGCCGACCGGCACCTCTCGTACATCAGCAAGGCGGTCCAGGTCCTTGTCATCCTTTCGATCACCCTCGCGGCCGCCAACCTGGCGGAGCGGTTCCTCGCCTCGTATCTCCGGAAATCGGATCTTCCCGTCCCGGCAACGGGCCTGGCGCAGGGGATCATCCGGGGGTCGATCCTGGTGACCGGGTTTCTCGTCATCCTCTCCGCGGCCGGGATCTCCATCACGCCGATCCTCACCGCCCTCGGCGTGGGGGGGCTCGCCGTCGCGCTCGCCCTCCAGGACTCCCTGGCCAACCTGTTCGCGGGCATCTACATCCTCGTCGAGAAGTCCATCCGGGTCGGCGATTTCGTCCGGCTGGAGACGGGACAGGAAGGGTACATCGAGGACATCACCTGGMGGACSACGAGGATCCGGATGCTGCCGAACAACATGGTCGTCATCCCCAACCACAAGCTGACCCAGAGCGTCCTGACGAATTACTACCTGCCGGAGAAGCGGATGTCCCTCCTGGTCCCGGTCGGGGTGAGCTACTCCTGCGATCCCTACGAGGTGGAACGGATCCTCGTTGAGGAGGCGACRAAGGCGGCCGGCGAGGTCCCCGGCCTGCTTGCGGAGCCCGCGCCCTTCGTCCGCTTCATCCCGGGCTTCGGGGAGAGCTCCCTCGATTTCACCCTCATCTGCCAGGTGGCGGAGTTCACCGACCAGTACCTTGCCCAGCATGAGCTGAGAAAACGGATTTTCCGGAGATTCAAGGAGGAGGGGATCGAGATCCCGTTCCCGCAGCGGACCGTCCATCTTCGGGAGCGCCCGACCGGCGGAACGGACATGAAATGAAGCGCGGGGCGTTTCTCGCCCTTCCGGTCCTTTTCCTGCTCCCGGCGACGGCCTTCGCCGCCGGGGAAGACCCTTCCCTTCCGCTCCTTTTCTACCTCGTGTTCATCCTGTTGTCCGCGAAGCTGATGGGGCATATCGGCGTCCTGCTGGGGCAGCCGTCCGTCCTCGGTGAACTCTGTGCGGGGATCCTCCTGGGGAACCTCGGCCTGCTGGGCTTCCAGGGAGTCGAGGGGATCGCAGCGAACCCTTACGTCGACATCCTGGCGCGGATCGGGGTGATCGTGCTCCTTTTCGAGGTGGGGCTGGAGTCCACCATCCGCGAGATCCTCGGCGTCGGGCTATCCTCTCTCCTCGTGGCGGTGTTGGGAGTGGCCGCCCCCTTCGGGCTGGGATGGATGGTTGGAGCCTGGCTGCTTCCGGAAGCCTCCCCATACGCCCACGCCTTCCTGGGCGCCACCCTGTGCGCGACGAGCGTGGGGATCACCGCGCGGGTGCTGAAGGACATCGGAAAATCCCAGGAGAAGGAAGCGCGGATCATCCTGGGGGCCGCCGTGATCGACGACGTCCTCGGCCTCATCATCCTCGCCTCCGTCTCCGGGATCATCCTGGCGGCGGAGGGAGGGGGATCCCCCGGGTTCTGGCCGCAGGCCGCAATCGCGCTGAAAGCGGGCGTTTTCCTGGCCGGCGCTCTCCTTCTCGGCGCCCTCTTCACGCCGAAGCTCTTCTCCGCGGCCGCGAAGCTTCGCGGTCCCGGCGTGCTGGTCGGCGTCTCCCTGGCCTTCTGTTTCCTGCTGGCCTACCTGGCGGGGGTGGCGGGACTGGCTCCCATCGTCGGGGCGTTCGCCGCCGGCCTGATCCTGGAGCCGGTGCATTTCCATGAATTCGGGGAGCGGCACATCCACTACCTCGAGGATGCCATGCGGCCCTTGTCGGAATTCCTGGCGCCGGTGTTCTTCGTCCAGATGGGTGCCAAGGTGGACTTGCGGGTCTTCGCCTCCACGGACACGCTGTGGCTCGCCGCCGCATTGACGGCCGCCGCGGTCGTCGGAAAGCAGGTCTGTTCGCTGGGAGTCCTCGAAAGGGGCGTCAACCGGTGGGCGGTCGGCTTCGGCATGATCCCGCGCGGGGAGGTGGGGCTCATCTTCGCGAGCATCGGGGCGGCCCTGGTCCTCGGGGGAGAGCGGATCATCGACGCCACGACCTACTCGGCGGTCATCATCATGGTCCTGTTGACCACCCTGGCCACCCCGCCGCTGCTGAAATGGTCCCTGGACTCCCGCGGGACCGGCCAATAGGCGGATGGAGCGTCAGCCCGCCGGGGAAAGAATCAGGAAGTTCAGGATATAGACCGCCAGGATCCCGATCGAGTCCCAGGCAAGGACCAGCCGTTTCTTCTCGGCCCGGTACGTAAGCCCGATGACGGCGATGGCGGTCATCGCCGTCGCCGACAGGGCGGATACGAGGTGCGCGGGATCCACGAGGGAAAGGATGGGCCCCCGGGCGAAAAAGAGATCGTCCGCCGCGAGGATGATCCCGACGTTGACCAGGTTGCTTCCGAAGAGCCCTCCGATCGCGAGGTCGATCGATCCCATCCTCACGGCGGCGATGGAAACGACAACTTCCGGCAGGGACGTGGACACGGAGATCAGGATATTGCCGACGAAGGTCTGGCCCAGGCCGGTGGACGCCGCGATCCCCTTTCCGATCGCCGGCAGGAAGACGGCCGCCGCCACGACTGCGGCGGCGCTGGCGCCGAAGTGGAGCAGGACGGTCCTCCACGGAATCCCCTTGTACTCCGGTTCCCCGACGCTCTCCCTTGCGAGTGCGGCGATCCGCTTTTTCTCATAGACGAAGACGAGCCGCATGGCCAGGAGGTAAAGCCCGGGCAGCACGAGCGTGCACGGACCGATCCAGCCGATCGGGAAGAGCCGGCCGGAAAGGAACAATCCCAGGGCGGCGACGATGAGAAGAAGGATCCCGAACCCCGCGGCAAGAGTGTTCCCGTGGTGCGCCTTCGTGGAAGTCGGCTGGGGCCCGTGAAAGAAGTCGAGAAACGCCACGATCAGCATGTTGAAGACGCAACTTCCCAGGACGTCCCCCACGGCGATGTCCGGGGCGCCGGCATGCGTGACGGCGCTCAATCCGGTGACAAATTCCGGAAGGGAAGTCACGGTCGCCATCAGGACGACGCCGATCCATGTCCTGCCCAGCCCCGACTTCAAAGCGATGATGTCCCCGTAGCGGGAGAGGAACGTTCCCGCGATCACGATGACGGCCGTGCATGCCGCGAACCCGAGCCACAGCATTTCGTCCCCGCTTTCTCCCCCCGGCGCCGATCCGTATGATGAAATCAGCATATACGGTTTTGTGGTATCTTTTCCCCATGATCGGTTCGCGGTTCCCCGGGGTTCTTGCCGTCTGCATCGCGGGACTCGTCGCGGCGAGCCCCCTGTCCGCGTCCGCGGGCGGCGCCTCTTCCCGGCAGGCGATCCGGATCGGGGTCCTCGCCCCGCTGACCGGGCCGTTCGCCTCCGGCGGCTCGTCGTTCCTCGAAGCCG
>PQAK01000021.1:0-7010 GCA_003105225.1 Deltaproteobacteria bacterium
GCGGCGCTTGTCGATGATCGCGATCGAGGTGTTGAGCCTCTTGGCGAAGGCCCGCGCCCGCTCCACGCCCCCCGCATCGGGGGATACGATGACGATGTCATCCTTGTAGTTGCCCTTGATGTAATCCAGCATCACCGGCGCGGCATACAGATGGTCCACCGGGATGTTGAAAAAGCCCTGGATCTGGCCGGCGTGCAGGTCCACCGTGAGGACGCGCGAGACCCCCGCCGCCGTCAGGAGGTCCGCCACCAGCTTGGCGGTGATCGGCGCCCGGGGAATCACCTTCCGGTCCTGCCGGGCATACCCGTAATAGGGGATGACCGCCGTCACCCGCTTCGCGGAGGCGCGCTTGAGCGCGTCCATCAGGATCAGCAGCTCCATCAGGTGGTCGTTCACCGGCGGGCAGGTCGGCTGGATGACGAAAACGTCCACGCCGCGGACGTTGTCGCGGATCTCCACGTTGATCTCGCCGTCGCTGAAGCGCTTGACCTCTGCGGCCCCCAGGGGGATGCAGAGGAAGGCGCAGATCTGTTTCGCCAACTCGATGTTGGCGGTTCCCGAAAATAGCTTGAGTCTGGTCACACCGCTTCCCCTGTTGGGAGAATCCTCAACCCGGAAGAAAGGAATGTTACAACGATCGGTTGCCGCTTGGCAAGGGAAAAACAGGAGAAAACGGGGATCTCCCGTACGCGCCGGAGGGTGTCTCTGCCTTCACGTCTCCTTACGCAAGCATCCGCCCGTCCCGTCAGGCGGTCTTCATTCATACACGCATGCAAGCCTGGAGCACTTCCATTCCGTGATAACGATAGGCATTAGATAACCGCCTGCTTCAACCTGGATGAAAATCCCGAATATATCCCTTCCCCAAATGGGGAAACGGCTCCCTATACGGGTAACCCCCAAGCGCGCCTGCGTGGGGGCCTGAAAATATATCTTTGGATTTCAAGGGGTTTACCTTCCGCATCGAGTTGGCATGGTACTTGAGATACGAGGAGATAGAACAATTTCCCACATTGTGGAGGTGAGGGTATGAAACGGTTCCTGTCCCTGATGGTCGCAGTGGTTTTCGCCCTGACGTGCTTCGGCACGGTCATGGCGGCGGAGAAGGCGGCGGCGCCTGCGAAGGCGGCTCCGGCAATGGATAACACGATGAAGAAGGAAGGCGAGGCAGCGAAGCCGGAGAAGAAGAAGGCCGCCAAGAAGAAGGCCGCCAAGAAGAAGGCCGTCAAGAAGGAAAAGGCGGACGAGAAGAAGGCCGAAGAGCCGAAGCCCATGGCACCTGCGGCTCCGCCCGCGGCGCCCCCGGCGAAGAAGTAACCCTCCAGCCAAACCGCAAGAGAACGGCCCGGGCAGGGGATCGCATCCCCTGCCCTTTTTTTATCCCGATCCTTCCCCGGCCAGCGCGTTCACCTTCGCGGCCATGATGAAGTCGTTTTCGTGCAGGCCGTGAATCTTGTGCGTCTGAAACGATACGGTGCAATACCCCCACCCGAACGCGATGTCGGGGTGGTGATCTTCCCGCTCCGCCAGCTCGCCGACCCTCCGCGCGAATTCCATGGCGGAGGCGAACTCCTTGAAGCGGAACCTGCGCTCGATCATGGATGCACCGCCGGCAAGCGTCCACCCCGGCGTTTCCTCAAGATATCGTCGCGCCTCTTCCTCCGCCAGGGGGGAAACGCCCCCCCGGCACGGGACACAGGATTTTTCCGCCAGGCCCATGCCGTCCTCCCTTCCGGATTCCGCCCAAGGAATTAGATGGCGAAAACGGGTCCGGGGAAACAGGATTCGGTCACGGACATGGCGCGGACTTCCATCCTCCCGGGGGCATTGCAGGGAAGACGGCGAGCCTATATGATTGCGCAATACCAATCGCCGCGGACCGGGAATGCGGCGCCCGGTACGCCGCGATTCCGTTCAAGCGAGGTGGGCGTGGAGATCGACGAGGTACGGAAACGGATCGATCTGCTGGACGACGTGCTGCTGCGGATCTTCAACGAACGCGCGAGGCTGGCGCTGGAGATCGGGAACCTGAAGAAGGGGCTGCGGATTCCCGTGTACGACCCTGCCCGGGAGAAGCGCATCTTCGCCCGCATGAAGGAGGACAATCCCGGCCCGCTGGACGGCGGCGCGATCGTCCGGCTGTTCGAGCGCGTCGTGGACGAGTCGCGAAGGCTGGAGCGCATCCTGTCGCAGCGGGAAGGACGGGAAGAATGCTGATCATCACGAAGAAGAACGCCCCCGAAGACGCGCTGGACGCCATCAAGGAATACCTCATCAACCACGGCTTCGACATCCACCAGTCCACCGGCGCGAACCGCACCATCATCGGCGTGATCGGCGACACCGATGCCCTGGACGAACGGGAGATCGAGGCCCTGCCCGGCGTCAGCCAGGTGGTCCGGATCAAGAAGGACGACTAGCCCGCGGAACCCTTGAGAATGCGAAGAAAAAGCCCCCCGGGTTCCAGCCCGGGGGGCTTTCTGATGACTGGCGGGGTGGACGGGACTTGAACCCGCGGCCTCCGGCGTGACAGGCCGGCGTTATAACCAGCTTAACTACCACCCCGTTACGTGGTCTGTTGGTAGGCGGAACAGGACTTGAACCTGTGACCCTCGCCTTGTAAGGGCGATGCTCTACCAGCTGAGCTATCCGCCCAGGGACAACCTCCAAAGATCGAAGACCTCATACGTTAACAAATCCCCAGCCGGAATGTCAACGCGGTTGCGCGCGATCCTTCTGTTAAGATTGAGGCATGAAGATCGCCCTCCTGGGAGCCGCCGGCTGGATCGGCCGGATCGCGGCGCAATCCCTGTCTTCCCGGCCGGAAGTCGGGGAGCTCCTCCTGGTGGATTACAACATCCGGGACGCGAAGCGCTTCGGAAAGGCGCTGTCGCCGAAATGCCGCTGGTCGATGGCCGACGCCGGGCGGACGCGGGAACTCGGTCGCCTGCTCGATGGAGCGGCCTCCGTGGCGAACGCCGTCGGGCCGTGCGCGGAGTACGAAAAGGGGATCCTCCTGGCGTGCGCGGAAAAGGGGACGCCCGTGGCCAGCATCGGGGACGGGACGCTCTCCGAGGCGGACCGGAGGGAGATCCACGACGCCTTCCGCCGCAAGGGAACCCCGGCCGTATCGGGCTGCGGCATGATGCCGGGATGGACGGAACTTCTCGCCGCCCATTTCCTTCCCCGGAAAGCCGCAGCGGCCGCGGAGCGCACGGACAGGGCCCTCCGGAGGTACCTGTTCTGCTCGCTCGACCGGTTCGGCGGATACGCCTTTTTCCGGAGGGCGATGCAAGCGCCCGGGCGCACGGTATTGCCTCCGCCGGGTTCCCCCGCGGGATCCTACTTCGCCATGGGAGCGGACGTCTTCGGCGTCCCCGCCGGACGTCCCGCCGGCAGGTACCGGCGTCTCGGAGGCGCGCTGGGGGGGCTGGGAGCCGTCGGAAGGGAATTCTCGGCGGCGATTCTCTACTGGCTGCGCGGATCCCTCGGTGCCGCGCAGGGAACGGTCGTCGCCGCCTCGGGGGTCTGGACGGGGGGTGAGGACGCCGGCGGCGCCGCTTCGGTGGAGGATCCGCGGGGTATCCTTGCGGGCGCCCTGCTCGCGGAAGCCGCGCTCAAGCTCGCGGCGTTCGCGGGGAATGGAAAAGGCCTCCTGCCGCTGCCCGATGTGATCGGGCGGGAAGAGGCCGAAAGGATCGCGCGGGAGGGTGGAGGAACGATACGCGTGACCGCGTAAAGCGGTCTCGCTTTCGCCTCGAGCGAACAGGGATCATCCTCCTTCGCCCCTCGTCGCAGTCAAGGAACCGAGCCTTCGGGGCTACGGAGGATGATTCTCCGTAGCTCCGATGCCCGGGGTCGTCCGCCAGGCATCGGAGCGAAGGAGAATCAGTGCCGGATGACTTCCTCGCCGGAGGAGGAAGGCGGGACGGCCGAAGGTTCCGTGTCCGGAGGCACGATCGGCTCCACCGGCCGGACGGCCCCGGACATGTCGATGGCCTCCTCGATCACCTCGTCCATGTGGCGGACGAAGACGATCTTCAGGCTCTTCCGGATCTTGGACGGGATCTCCGCCATGTCCTTCTCGTTCTCCGCCGGCAGGATCACGGTCTTGATCCCCCCGCGATGGGCCGCGAGCAGCTTCTCCTTGACCCCGCCGATCGGCAGCACCCGTCCGCGCAGCGTGATCTCCCCGGTCATCGCCAGGTCGTTGCGCACCGGCACCTTCAGAAGCGCGGATGCCAGCGCCGTGGCCATCGTGATCCCCGCGGAAGGCCCGTCCTTGGGGATGGCCCCTTCCGGCACGTGGATGTGGATGTCGATCTTCTGGTAGAAGTCCCGCTCCAGGCCCATGAGCTCCGCGCGGGTCCGGATGTAGGAGAGCGCGGCGTGCGCCGATTCCTGCATCACCTCGCCCAGCTTCCCCGTGACCTTCAGGTTCCCCTTCCCCGGCATGAGGGCCACCTCGATCAGCAGCAGCTCTCCCCCGAACTCGGTCCACGCCAGCCCCGTCGCCAGCCCGATCTGCCCCTTCTCCTCGGCCTCGCCGTACCGGTACCTCGTCGGTCCCAGGTACCCCTTCAGGGACGGGGGCGTGACGCGGATCCTGACGAGCGCGGGGTCCTTGACCACCTCCCGGGCGATCTTCCGGCAGATGGAGGCGATTTCCCGCTCCAGGTTGCGGACGCCGGCCTCGCGCGTGTAATAGCGGATGACGTGAAGGATCGCCGAATCGGAGAAGGTCACCTTCTCCCCCGAGAGCCCGTGCTCGTCCAGCTTTTTCTTGATCAGGTAGTTGCAGGCGATGTGCAGCTTTTCCACTTCGGTGTATCCCGGAAGCCGGATGATCTCCATCCGGTCCTGGAGCGGCGGCGGGATGCCGTGCAGCATGTTCGCCGTGGTGATGAACATCACGTCGGACAGGTCGTAGTCGACGTCCAGGTAGTGGTCGTTGAACGCGTTGTTCTGCTCCGGGTCGAGCACCTCGAGGAGCGCCGCGGAGGGGTCGCCCCGGAAATCCATCGACATCTTGTCGACTTCGTCCAGCAGGAACACGGGGTTCGCCGTCCCCGCCCGTTTCATCTGCTGGATGATCTTGCCGGGCAGCGCCCCGATGTAGGTGCGCCGGTGCCCCCGGATCTCCGCCTCGTCCCGGACGCCGCCCAGCGACATCCGGACGAACTTCCGCCCCATCGCCCGCGCGATGGAGCGCGCCAGCGAGGTCTTCCCCACGCCGGGCGGCCCCACGAAGCAGAGGATCGGCCCCTTGAGCTTGGACACGAGCTTCCGCACCGCCAGGTACTCGAGGATGCGCTCCTTGACCTTCTCGAGCCCGTAATGGTCCTCGTCGAGGACCTTCTCCGCCGTCGCGATGTCGAGCTTGTCCTCGGTGCGCTCCTGCCAGGGGATCGAGACGAGCCAGTCGATGTAGTTGCGGCTGACGGTGGCCTCGGCGGACATGGGGGACATCATCCGCAGCTTCTTGATCTCCTTCTGGGCCTTCTGGTTCGCCTCCTTGCCCATCCCCCGCTTCTTGATCTTCTCCTCGAGCTCGTCGAGCTCGGTCCGCCCCTCCTCCCCCTGCCCCAGCTCCTTCTGGATCGCGCGCATCTGCTCGTTCAGGTAGAACTCCCGCTGCGTCTTCTCCATCTGCTTCTTGACGCGGCCCCGGATCCTCCGCTCGATCTCGAGGATCTCGATCTCCGCCTCCATCAGGCCCAGGAGCTTCTCCAGGCGCTCCTTGTCCGATTCGATCTCCAGGACCGCCTGCTTCTCGGAGACCTTGATCGGCAGGTGGGCGGCCACCGTGTCCGCGACGCGCGCGGGATCGTGGACGGAGCTCGCCTGGGAGAGCACCTCGGCCGGGATCTTCTTGCTGAGCTTGGCGAAGTTCTCGAAGGAGGCGAGGACGTTGCGGACCAGCGCCTCCGCGTGCGCGCCGGTGACCCGCTCCGGCACGACCTCCTCGGTGCTCACCTGGAAGTAGCGGTCGTTGGGGAGATAGTGGACGACCCGGGCCCTCGCCCGCCCCTCGACGAGCACCTTGACCGTGCCGTCCGGAAGCTTGAGCAGCTGGATGATGTGGCTGACGGTGCCGAAGCGGTGGATGTCCTCTTCCGACGGCTCGTTCGTCGAGGCGTCCTGCTGGGCGGCGAGGAAGATGAGCCGGTCCTGCGAGAGCGCGGCTTCGAGCGCGGCGATCGACTTGTCCCTCCCCACGAACAGCGGCACCACCATGTGGGGGAACACGACGATGTCGCGCAACGGCAGCAGAGGCAGGATCTTTTTCCTGTCTTCCATGCGACCCTCCACGGCGCGACCGGCCCCCCCCGGCGGGGGGACCGCGGGATTCACGCCAGCTCTGCCTTCTTTCCCTGCACGATCTCCGGGGGGACCTTGCCGCTGACCACGTCTTCCGAGATGATGCATTTCTTGATGTTGCTCTGGGAGGGGATCTCGTACATCACGTCGAGCATGATGTGCTCCAGGATGGACCGCAGCCCCCGTGCCCCCGCCTTCCGGTGGATCGCCTGGCGGGCGATGGTGTGCAGCGCGGGCTCGGAGAACTCCAGCTTCACGTTCTCGAACTCGAACAGCCTCTGGTATTGGCGCACGAGCGCGTTCTTCGGCCGCGTCAGGATCTGGACCAGCGCGTCCTCGTCCAGCTCGTGGAGGGTGGCCAGCACGGGCAGCCGTCCCACGAATTCCGGGATCAGCCCGAACCGGATGAGGTCTTCCGGCTGCACGGACGCGAGCAGCCTCCCGAGGTTCCGCTCGGTGCTCGAGACGATGTCCGCGCCGAATCCCATCGTCTTCTTGGAGGTGCGCCGCTCCACGATCCCGTCGAGGCCGACGAAGGCCCCGCCGCAGATGAAGAGGATGTTCGTCGTGTCGACCTTGATGAATTCCTGCTGGGGATGCTTGCGGCCGCCCTTCGGAGGGACGTTGGCCACGGTCCCCTCGAGGATCTTCAGCAGGGCCTGCTGCACGCCCTCGCCGGACACGTCGCG
>PQAK01000021.1:7084-25705 GCA_003105225.1 Deltaproteobacteria bacterium
CTCGTCGATGTAGACGATCCCCTTCTGGGCCTTCTCCACGTCGTAGTCGGCCGACTGGAGCAGCTTGAGGATGATGTTCTCGACGTCCTCGCCGACGTAGCCCGCCTCGGTCAGCGTCGTGGCGTCGGCGATGGTGAACGGCACGTTCAGGATGCGGGCCAGCGTCTGCGCCAGCAGCGTCTTGCCGCAGCCGGTCGGGCCGAGCAGCAGGATGTTGGACTTCTGCAGCTCGACGCCGTCATGCGTGCGCGACTCGATCCGCTTGTAGTGGTTGTAGACCGCGACGGAGAGGATCTTCTTGGCGCGCTCCTGGCCGACGACGTACTCGTCGAGGATCTTCTTGATCTCCGCGGGCTTGGGGAGCCGCCGCCGCTTCTCCTCCAGGGAGTGTTCGACCTCGGTCTCTTCGGAGATGATGTCGTTGCACAGCTCGACGCACTCGTCGCAGATGTAGACCGTGGGGCCGGCGATCAGCTTCCGCACCTCGTTCTGGGCCTTGCCGCAGAAGGAGCAGACCAGAAGGTTCGCCTTGTCATTGAATTTTCGGGTCACTTGCGGGCCTCCGTCAGTCCACGAGCGGTCTCGCGGTCATCTGCCGCTTGTCCACCACCTGGTCGATTATACCATACGTGCGCGCCTGCTCCGCCGACATGAAGTAGTCCCGCTCGGTGTCGGCGGCGATCCGCTCCAGGGACTGCCCCGTGTGCCTGGCGAGGATCTTGTTCAGCTCCTCCCGCATCCGGAGGATCTCCTCGGCCTGGATCTTGATGTCGGTGGCCTGTCCCCGCGTCCCCCCCATGGGCTGGTGGATGAGGATCCGCGCATTGGGCAGCGCCGTGCGCTTCCCCACGGCGCCGCCGGCCAGGAGCACCGCGGCCATCGAGGCGGCCTGCCCGATGCACACCGTGGCCACCTTGGGCTTGATGAACTGCATGGTGTCGTAGATCGCCATCCCGGCCGTCACGACCCCCCCGGGGGAGTTGATGTAGAGGTTGATGTCCTTGTCCGGGTCCTCGGCCTCGAGGAACAGCAGCTGGGCGATGACCAGGTTGGCGATGTCGTCGTCGATCGGGTTCCCGATGAAGACGATCCGGTCCTTGAGCAGCCGCGAATAGATGTCGTACGACCGCTCCCCGCGGCTGGTCTGCTCCACCACGATGGGCACGAGGTTCATTCGGCTGCGACCTCCTCCCTGGTTTCGGCGTTCTCGAGCAGGTACGCCATCACTTTCCGCTCCAGGAGCCGACTCCGGAGAGCGTCCATCCGCTCCTCGTCCCCGTAGAGCTCCCGCACCTTTTCATAGCTCATGTGCGCTGCGGACGCCATGGCCTTCATCTCGGACTCGATCTCCGAAAACGGCACGTCGATGGCTTCCTGTTTCGCGATCGCGTCGAGCAGCAGGGAACCCCTGACGGACCGTTCCGCGTTCGGGACGAACCGCTCCTTCATCTTTTCGAAATCCATGTTCACTTTCTTTAGGTCGATTCCCTGGGACGCCAGCCGGTTCGCCGTCTCCTCGATCATGGTGAAGACCTGGCGGTCGACCAGCGACCGCGGCACCTCGAACGCATTCCGTTCCAGCAGGCCGTTCCGGACTTCCTCTTCCGCCCGGCGGCGCGCCGCCTCATCGCCTTCCGCCCGCAGCCGTTCCGCCACCTTCGAGCGAAGCTCCTCCATGTCCTTTATCTCACCGAAATTCTTAACGAATGCATCGTTGAGCTCCGGGAGACGCTTTTCCCGGACGCCATTGACCTTGACATCGAAGCCCACTTTCCTGCCCGCGTACTTCTTGTCGGAAACCTCCCCGGATACGTCCACCTCGACCGTCTTCCGGTCCCCCGGCCTGGCGTCGGCAAGCGCCGCTTCGAACTCCTTGCCGAAGGGGGCCCCGCTGCCGAGGAAGAGGTTGGCGGGCTGGTCGGTTTCGATCGCTTCCCCGTCCGCGGACGAGGAATAATTCACCTCGACCAGGTCGCCCTCGGCCGCCCCTCTCCCCTCGACGGCGTGGTAGCTGGCGAAGGATTCCCGCAGGTTCGCGATCGCGGCGTCCACATCCTCGTCCTTGATCTCCACGGTCTCCCGGGTCACGGGAAGCCCCTTGTACCCGGTGGGGGTTATTTCCGGCAGCACCTCGAACGTGGCGGTGAAGGCGAACTCCTGCCCTTCGGCGATCTTCGCGCCGTCGATCCTGGGCATGGACAGGACGCGCAGGCGGTTCTCCTTGACGGCGTCGGAGATCGAATCCTTCACCAGGTGCTCGGCGACCTCCGCCTCCACGTGGTCCTTGAACAGCCGCTTCACCATGGAGATCGGCGCCTTTCCCTTCCGGAAGCCGCGCAGGGGGACCATCCTGCGGACCTCGGCATACCCTTCCTCGATCCGCCGGGCCACCTCGTCCGGCGGCACCTCCACGCGGATCCGCTTCTCCACGCCGCTTACCGTTTCCACGCTCGTCTTCATCGTCGTGTTCTCTTTCCCCCGTTTAGATTCAGCACGCCGTTCGGTGGTGCGAGAGGAGGGATTTGAACCCTCACGGTTGCCCACCGGATCCTAAGTCCGGCGCGTCTGCCATTCCGCCACTCTCGCACGCATGGGACCTTGCCTGAACGGAAAACTACAGTATATCCGGAAGGTTTCCCAAGGCAAGGGCAAAACGCTCCAGATCCCGAAAAAACGCTACTTGAGGTTCAAGCCTTCCTCGAACTCGGCGGTCGGCTGGTCGAATTGCATCCCGAAGACATAGGATCCCTTCGGCTCCTCCGCCCCGCGAAACCAGACGACCCTTCCCGTTACGTGGACCGGGGGATCGCCTTCGACGAAAACGGTCGCATCCACGCGGTTCCGCGTCGTCATCAAGGTGTCGTACATGACATGAATGCCGTCGGGAGCGATCTTCGGGGTGATGACCGACATCCCGAGCGTAGACAGGTCCCTCACGACCCCGGTCACCGGGGAGGAAACCCGGGAGGGGTCCCTGCCGCTCTGGACCGTGAATACCACGGTAGCCATCCTCTGGCGTCTCTCCTTTCGCCTCCGTTCCCTGGAGAACAGGTTCATTCGGGAACCCCTTCCCGCTTGCCCTCATCCATGCGCCGCAAGCCTTCCATCATCAACTGCATCTCGTCCATGGCGATGGTCCGGTGCTGCGTCGTCTGGCCGTGGGCGATGACAAAGGGCCCCTCCTGGAGGTTGAGGAGCTTGTAGAAGGCCTCCTCCCCCGAGAGGCTTCCCGCCTCGCAGTGGCGGATCCGCCCGTTCTCGAAATAGATGCGCCCCTCATTCCCCCCGGAGTCTTTCAGGGTAACACAAGCGGTCTTCAATCCGAGATGCAGCGTTTGAACGATGTCGGGGATTCCGAGATTCCTGAGGTCTCCGATCACCCCGGTGCTCGCGCCCGAGGCCCCCTTCCGCTGGCGGGAGTCCCTCCGGATGATGTTCCGGATCCGGGCGGCCAGCTCTTTCAGTTCCACCGGCTTGACCAGGTAATCCTCGGCGCCGAGATACAGCGCCTCCACCTTCAGCGCGGTATCTTCCTTGGCGGTCAGGAAGACGACCGGGATCTCCGCAAGAGCGCTTTTTTCCCCCCGCATCTTGCGGAACATGGTGAGGCCGTCCAGGCCCGGCATGACCACGTCGACCACGGCAAGATCCGGCTTCTCCACGGCCATCAGCCTCATGGCCTCCACGCCGTTGTCCGTCGCGACGACGTCGAATCCCTCGTTCACCAGCTTGAGCTTCAGGAGCGTCAGGTAGTCGACCTCGTCGTCGACCATCAGGATCTTGGGCTTGGCCCCCACCCCGCGGAAGTAGAACTTCTTTTCGATCACGCCGGTGAAGATCTCCACGACCTCCGGGTCGAACTGGGTCCCCACGTTCTTGTGGAGCTCCTGGATCGCCTCTTCCTTGGTCAGGCTGCGCCGGTAGGGGCGGTTGGCGGTCATCGCCGCGAAGGCGTCCACGACGGTCAGGATGCGGGCGCCGATGGGGATCTCCCGTCCTTTCAGCCCGCTCGGGTAGCCCTTGCCGTCGTACCGCTCGTGGTGATGGAGGATGATCGGCCGGATCTTCCACGGGAAATCGATCGCATCGAGGATCTTCGCGCCGTTCTCGCAGTGGGACTGGATCGTCCGGAATTCCGATTCGGTGATCTCCTTCTTCACCGTCAGGACCTCGGTCTTGATGCCGATCTTGCCGATGTCGTGCAGCAGGGAGGCCACCAGGATCTCGTCGATCCGCTCCTGGCTGAGCCGCATCTCCTCGGCCACGGAGCGCGCGTACTCCATCGTGATGTGGGAGTTGCCCCCGAAGAACGGGTCGTTCACCTCGAGGAGGCCCACCAGGATGTCGATCGTCTCTACCAGGCAGTTCTTGAGCCGGTCGTCGGTCACCGGTTCCGCCACCGGGGGCCGGTCTTCCCCGGTCGCCCGGAGCAGGTCCAGCAGCTCCCCCTGGTCGAGGATGAAGTCGGAGGAGCCGAACCGCAGCACGTCGTTCGAGCCCTTGATGACCGTGAAGGAGGAAACGACGATGACGCGCGTCTTCGGGGACACCCGGTGGAAACGCCGCTTGAGCTCGACGCCCGAAACGTCCGCAAGGAACCGCTCGCACAGGGCGTAGTCCAGCCCGGCGCTTGCGGCGATCTTGAGCGCCTCCGAACCGGTGCCGGCCAGCGACACGTGGAACCCCGACTCCGCAAGGAGGTTCGCCAGCATGTCCCGGACGATCGCGTCGTTGCTGATCACGAGGATCGTTTTTTTCTGCATCGCCTCCTTGGGCCCTCTTCGCCTTACGGCTTCAGGAAGTCCTCCCCGGTCATTTCCGGGGGAGGGGGAATGTCCAGCAGGCGGAGCATCGTGGGGGCGAAGTCCTCCAGGGCGCGGTCCTCCTTGAGGACGCGGTCCCTGCCCGCCGGATCCGCGTAGATGAACGGTACGAGGTTCGTCGTGTGCGCCGTGTGCGGCTGCCCCGTTTCCGGGTCCACCATCAGCTCGGCGTTCCCGTGGTCGGCGGTGATCAGGGCGGCGCCCCCGACCTCCCAGACCTTCTCCACGACGCGCCGAAGGTTGTCGTCGACCGCCTCCACGGCCCGAATGGCGGCGGACAGGATCCCCGTGTGTCCGACCATGTCTCCGTTCGCGAAGTTCAGGACCATGACGTCGTGCCTGCCGGAGCCGATCTCCGCCGCCGCGCGCTCCCCCACCTCGTACGCGCTCATCTCCGGCTGGAGGTCGTACGTCGGCACGGAGGGGGACGGGACCAGGATGCGCGTTTCCCCGGGGAACACCTTCTCCTCTCCCCCGTTGAAGAAGTAGGTCACGTGCGCGTACTTCTCGGTCTCCGCGATGCGCAGGTTCCGGATGCCGTGGGCGGCGAAGACCGCGGCCAGGATGTTCTCCATCGGCTGCGAGGCGAACCCCACGGGCAGCCCCAGCGTTTCATCGTAGGAGGTCATGCACGCGTACWTCAGGCCCAACCGCTCCGGGCGGGGAAACCGGTCGAACGTCTCCGCGGTGAGGGCCCGGGAGATCTCGCGGGCGCGGTCCGCCCGGAAGTTGAAGAAGATCACCGAGTCCCCGGGGGCGATCCGTCCCGCCGGACGGCCGTCCCGCTCGATCACCACGGGCTCGATGAACTCGTCGGTCTTCCCCGCGGCGTAGGAGGCCGAAACCGCCGCGACCGGCCCCGCGGCCTTTTTCCCCTCTCCCCGGACCATCGCGCTGTAGGCCCGCTCGACCCGCTCCCACCGGTTGTCCCGGTCCATCGCGTAATACCGGCCCATCACCGTGGCGACCTCTCCGGTCCCGATCTCCCGCAGCTTCTCCAGCAGGTTCGCCACGTGATGGACGCCGCTGGTCGGCGGGGTGTCCCTGCCGTCGAGGATGGCGTGGACGCACGCGCGGGGAACCCGCCGCCGCTTCGCCATCTCCAGGAGCGCGTACAGGTGCGTGTGGAGGGAATGGACGCCGCCGTCGGACAGCAGGCCGATGAGATGAAGGGTCTTCCCCCGCTCGACGGCCGCGTCCATCGCATCGCAGAAGGCGGGGATCCGGAAGAACTCTCCCGTGCGGATCGCCTTGGAGATCCGCACGAGATCCTGGTAGACGACCCGGCCCGCTCCCAGGTTCAGGTGCCCCACCTCCGAGTTGCCCATCTGTCCCGCGGGCAGCCCCACGCGCTCCTCGGATGCATGGACCAGCGTATGGGGGAACTCCCTCCACAGGCGGTCGAAGAACGGGGTATCGGCCAGGGCGACCGCATTGGCTTCCGCCTCCTCGCGGTGCCCCCACCCGTCCAGGACGATCAATGCGACGAACCGTCGTTTCATGTCAGATATTATAGAACACTCCCTTTCCCTCGAACCGCGCGGCGGGTCCGAGCTCCTCCTCGATCCGCAGGAGCTGGTTGTACTTCGCCATCCGGTCGGTGCGGGATGCCGAGCCGGTCTTGATCTGGCCGGTGTTCAGCCCCACCACGAGGTCGGCGATCGTGCTGTCCTCGGTCTCCCCCGAACGGTGGGACACCACCGCGGTCCAGCCCGCCCGCTTCGCCATCTCGACGGCGTCGATCGTCTCGGTCACCGTGCCGATCTGGTTCAGCTTGATGAGGACGGAGTTGGCCACCCCCCCCTCGATCCCCTTCCGCAGGATCTTCGGATTGGTGACGAAGATGTCGTCGCCCACGATCTGGATCTTCTTTCCCATCGCCTTGGTGAACAGCTTCCAGCCCTCCCAGTCGTCCTCGGAGAAACCGTCCTCGATGGAGAGGATCGGGTACTGCCGGCACAGGTCCTCGTAGAACCGCACCATCCCTTCCGCGTCCCGCTTCGACCCGTCCGACTTCCGGAAGACGTACTTCCCCTTCTCCCCGAACTCGGAGGCCGCCGCGTCCAGCGCGATGCAGATCTCCTTGCCCGGCTTGTACCCGGCCTTCGTGATCGCCTCGAGGATCACCTCGATCGCCTCGGCGTTCGACGACAGCAGCGGGGCGAACCCTCCCTCGTCGCCGACGTTCGTGTTCAGCCCCTTCCCCTTCAGGACCTTCTTCAGGTTGTGGAACGTCTCGACCCCCATCCGGAGCGCCTCGGAGAAGCTCTTCGCCCCCACCGGCATCACCATGAACTCCTGGATGTCCATGTTGTTGTCGGCGTGGGAGCCGCCGTTCAGGATGTTCATCATCGGGACGGGGAGGGTGCACCCGCCGACGCCGCCGAGGTACCGGTACAGCGGGAGGCCGCAGGCCTCCGCCGCCGCCCGGGCCGCGGCCAGCGAAACGGCAAGGATCGCGTTGGCGCCCAGCTTTCCCTTGTTCTCGGTGCCGTCCAGACCGATCAGGATGCCGTCAAGGGTCGACTGCTCGGAGGCGTCGAGTCCCAGCACCTTCGGCGCGATCACCTTGTTGACGTTGCGGACCGCCTTCAGGACCCCCTTGCCCAGGAACGCCTTCGGGTCGCCGTCCCGCAGCTCCACCGCCTCGCGCGTCCCGGTCGACGCCCCGGAGGGGACGATCGCCCGCCCCTCCGCGCCGGACTCGAGCAGCACCTCGACCTCCACGGTCGGGTTCCCCCGGGAGTCCAGCACCTGCCTCCCGTGAACATCGATGATCATCGTCATCCGGAAAACCTCCTCGATCGTTGTCGAAAGATTACGGGCGAACGAATTCCTTCCCCCCCATGCGGACGGTGAGCACCGGGCAGGGGGCGCTGCGGACCACCCTCTCGGCCGTGCTGCCGAAGATGACGTGCTCGACCCCCGTGCGGCCGTGGGTGCCGATCACGATCAGGCCCGCCGCGCACTCGCGCGCCTTCCCGATGATTTCCCGGTACGGGATCCCGGCGGCCAGCATCGTGTCGAAGTTCTCGAACCCGGAGAACTGGGCCGCGAGGAAAGCGTCCAGGCTCTCCTGGGCGAACTGCTCCATGCGGCTTCGAAGCAGCTCCAGCGGGACGTCCCCCCGGAACATCGGGTCCAGCGCCGCGGGCTCGTCGAGGACGTGGAGCACGACGATGCGCGATCCGAACCGCTCCGCGAGCTGCCTCGCGACCCGCGCCGCCTCCGCGGAACAATCGGAAAAATCGGTGGGAAGCAGGATCTTCGAGAACACGGGGGCCTCCTGCGAAATAAAAATCCCCGGCCGCGTGCGCAACGCGGCCGGGGAATCGGAATTTCCGCGAACGGGAACCTGTCGCTATTTCTTCTTGCCGCCGACCGCTTCCTTCAGGGCCTTGCCCGCCGTGAACTTGGGAACCTTGGCCGCCTTGATCTTGATCGGCTCGCCGGTCTGGGGATTGCGCCCGATGCGGGCCTTCCGGTTGCTCACGCTGAAGGTGCCGAAACCCGTCAAGGCAAGTTTGTCGCCCTTCTTCAGGGACTTTCCGACCGCGGCGATGAACCCGTTGAGCGCCTTCTCCGCCACAGCCTTGCTGATGTCCGCCGACTCAGCCATGGAAGCAACCAGATCCGCTTTCGTCATCTCCTACCCTCCTTGAGAGTTTTATCAGGTCCCCGACTGCCCCGAATGCCGGCATCCTGTAGATCTATCGGAAAAACCGTTTGTTTAATTAAGTCGTAAAGGAACTTTAGTGTCAAGGGAATTGTCAGACAATCACGGGCTTGCGGGAGGCTCCGCGCGGGGCCATCAGCTTGATGAAGAGCATGCCCGCGAGGAACCCGCCGACGTGCGCCCACCAGGCGACGCCGCCGGAGAGCGCATCGGCGCGTCCGAGAGTGAGTGCGCCGCTCAGGAACTGGATCAGGAACCAGATGCCGATGAAGACGAAGGCGGGAATCTCGACCACCGTGAAAAAGATGAAGATCGGAAGCAGCGTGACGATCCGCGCGCGGGGGAACAGGAGGATGTAGGCTCCCAGCACGCCTGCGATCGCCCCGGAGGCGCCGACGTTGGGGACCATCGAGTTCCACTGGAACCCGATCTGCGCGGCGAAGGACAGCACGCCGCAGGCCAAGTAGAAGACGAGGTACCTGCCGTGGCCCAGGATGTCCTCCACGTTGTCCCCGAAGATGTAGAGAAACAGCATGTTGCCGATGATGTGAAGCCAGCCGCCGTGGAGGAACATCGCGGAGACGGGCGTCAACAGCTCCATGGGATGGGAGGCGTACAGGTGGAGGAACCGGTACGGTATGACGCCGTAGGCGTAGACGAAATCGGTCGCCGCCTCCCCGAGGGTATACTGGTAGATGAAGATCACCGAGTTCAGCAGGATCAGCGCGTAGGTGACGACCGGCCTGCGGGAAGAGGGAATCGTGTCTCGTAACGGGATGATGGGACCGCGCTCCTTGTCCGGAGATGTCGTTCCCCCATGGTACAAGGCCCTTCGGCAATTGGAAAGGGGAGGCCGGCTGTTATAATTACAAGTTATGCCGGATAACCGCATCCTCGGGATCTGCGTCGCGCTCTCCTTCCTTCTGCACCTGCTGTTCGTGGCGGCCGCATCCCTGATACCGTGGAACCCGCGCGTCGCGGAAGACGTGATGGTCGTGGACCTCGCCGACATGCCGAGGTCGCCCGATTTCCTGCCGCCGAAGCCGGGGATCCTCGAAGGCGCGAGGCCGAAGGCCCCGCCGCCGCCGACGCCGCCCGCGAAGGCCAAGCCTCAGGAGCGGGCCTTGAAGCCTCCACGGGTGATGGAGGGACGGGTGCCGGACCTTCCGGTCAATCCCGCCCTACCGCCGGAGGAGCGCTTCCTCCCGCAGCCGCCCAGGGAAACCAGGGAGGCGCCTCCGCAGCCGGCCCCCCGCGCCGGCGACGTCCCTGGTCCGGGAACTTCGGGGAAAAGCCCGACCGACGCCGCCGTCGCGCCCAAGGCCTCCGGCGGCTCGGGGAAACCCTTGAAAGACCTGAATCCATCCCTCGGAAAGATGGTCATCGCCATGGGAGAGACGGCCGGCCGCGGATCCGGAAACACCGCCGGGAAAACGGTGGGGACCGGCGGGAAGGCCGGGGAAAAAGGGGAGATCGTGGAGGAAGGCGGCGGGCCGACCCTCAAGGCCCTGAACGCCCCCGAGATCCAATACATCTCCTATTTCGCCGGGATCAAGCGAAGGATCGAGCTGGTCTGGGGCTATCCGTCCGCGGCGGGGGGCGTCGAGGGCGACGTCATCGTCGATTTCGTGATCGGCCGCAGCGGAAAGCTCGAATCGGTCAACATGATCCGCGGGTCCGGGAACCGCGCGCTGGACGACGAAGCGGTGGGATCCATCCGGAAGGCGTCGCCGTACGACCCGATCCCTTCCGAGTACAAGATCGCGAACCTTCAGATCCGGGCCCACTTCATCTACACGGTCACTCGCGCCAGGATCCTTCGATAGGCGGCCGGTCAGTCCGTTTCCGTCAGGAGGTCGTACGCTTCACTCGTCATGAGGGCGTCCAGCTCGGCGGGCGCCGAAGGCCGCACGATCAGCAGCCACCCTTCCCCGTACGGATCGGCCGTGATCGTCTCGGGGGACTGCTCCGCCGCAGGGTTGATCCCGACGACGGTCCCGGAAACCGGCGCCACGACCTCGCACACCGCGGAGGACGATTCGATCAGCCCGACGGGCTCGCCGGCGCCGACTTCCGCATGAAGGGGGGGCAACTCCACGTAGACCGCTTCCCCGAGGTAGGCGCCCGGCACTCGGGTCATCCCCACCCGGACGTCCCCGTTGGCGTCCCGCAGCGCCCAGGCGTGCGTCCGCGCGTATCGCCGGTCGGACGGGACCGCCAGGGCCTACTCCGCCGCGGCAGCCCGAAGCGCAGCGGCTTCCAGCGTGTTGTGGAGGAGCATCGTTATGGTCATCGGGCCGACCCCTCCGGGGACCGGGGTGATCTTTCCCGCAACGGCCCTGGCCTCCTCGAAGGCCACGTCCCCGACCAGCCTGCCGTCCGGCAGGCGGTTGATCCCCACGTCGATGACGACCGCCCCGGGCTTGATCCAGGAACCCCGGACCATCTCGGCCTTGCCCACCGCGGCGATCACCACGTCCCCCGTTCGAACCACGCCGGGCAGATCCTGCGTCCGGGAATGGCAGATGGTCACCGTGGCGTGGCGGGACAGGAGAAGGATGGCGACGGGCTTGCCCACGATGTTGCTCCGCCCGACGACGACCGCGTGCTTCCCCTTGAGGTCCACCTTTTCATACTCCAGAAGCTTGAGGATCCCGTAAGGGGTGCACGGGATGAAGCCCCGCCCGCCGGTGAGCAGCCGGCCGGCGTTCACCGGGTGGAACCCGTCGACGTCCTTGGCCGGCGCGATCGCCTCGATCACCTTCGTTTCGTCGATAGGGTCCGGAAGGGGCAGCTGGACGAGGATCCCGTGGACGGCGTCGTCGGCGTTCAGCCGCCCCACGAGGTCCAGAAGCTCTTTCTCCGTGGTAGTCGCGGGAAGGTTGATCTGCCGGGAGAGCATCCCCGCTTCCACGCAGGCCTTCCCCTTGTTGCGGACATAGACGTGTGAGGCCGGGTCCTCCCCGACGAGCACGGCCGCCAGGCACGGGTGCATGCCCGTGCGGGCGATGAACGCCGCCGCGCGTTCCTTGATCTCGGCCCTGACGGCGGCCCCGATCGCCTTCCCGTCGATCAGCTGCGCGGACATCGGCCTCCCGGGCAATCGGGTTATTCGGCTTTAGGGCATCCGGCGCAGGAAGGGGAGGCCTCCTTGCCGGAGGCCGGGCAGGATGCGGGCTTCTTCCCGTTCCCGTTGCCACCGTTCCCCTTGCCGGCGTAGTCGGTGGCGTACCATCCCGTACCCTTCAGCACGAACGCTCCCGAGGATATCTTCTTCCGCACCCTGCCGCCGCAGGAAGGGCACTTCTTGAGCGGAGGGTCGTCCATCCCCTGGATCCGTTCGGTCACCTCGCTGCATCTGCTGCACTGGTACTCGTAGATCGGCACGGTTTTCCTCACCTCGAAAAACGGGGGGCGGGTGATCCCGCCCCCCGGCTGTTGCGTCATGGTACCACAGTTTTTCTAATACATCCCGCCGCCGCCCGGAGGCATCGGGGGCATCTTCTCCTTCTCTTCCGGCTTCTCCGAGATCGCGCACTCGGTGGTGATCATGAGGCCCGCAACCGACGCCGCGTTCAGGAGCGCGACGCGGGTCACCTTCGTCGGGTCGAGGATCCCGCCCTTCATCAGGTCCTCGAACTCCTCCGTGCCCGCGTTGTAGCCGAAGTTCCCCTTCCCGCTCTTGATCTTGTCGACGATGACGCCGCCGTCCTGGCCGGCGTTGATCGCGATCTGCTTGGCCGGCTCGAACAGCGCCTTCCGGACGATCTCGCTGCCCGCCGCCTGGTCATGGTCCAGCTTGATGCCGTCGAGCACCGTCGCCGCGCGGATGTAGGCCACCCCGCCGCCGGGGACGATCCCCTCCTCCACCGCGGCGCGCGTCGCGTGGAGCGCGTCCTCGACGCGCGCCTTCTTCTCCTTCATCTCGGTCTCGGTCGCCGCCCCGACGTTGATGACGGCCACGCCGCCGACCAGCTTCGCCAGCCGCTCCTGGAGCTTCTCCTTGTCGTAGTCCGAGGTGGTCTCCTCGATCTGCGCGCGGATCTGCTTCACCCGGCCCTCGATGTCGGCCTTCTTGCCGGCGCCGTCGATGATCGTGGTGTTGTCCTTGTCGATCACGACCCGCTTGGCCCGGCCCAGGTCGGTGAGCTGGACCGCCTCGAGCTTGATCCCCATCTCCTCGGCGATCGACTTGCCGCCGGTGAGGATCGCGATGTCCTCGAGCATCGCCTTGCGCCGGTCGCCGAAGCCGGGGGCCTTCACGGCGCAGGCGTGCAGCGTGCCGCGCAGCTTGTTCACCACCAGGGTGGCCAGCGCCTCGCCCTCGACCTCCTCGGCGACGATCAGCAGCGGCTTGCCGCCGCGGGCGACCTGCTCGAGCAGCGGGAGCAGGTCCTTCATGTTGGAGATCTTCTTCTCGTGGATGAGGATGTACGGGTCCTCGAGGACGACCTCCATCCGCTCCGGGTCGGTGACGAAGTACGGGGAGAGGTAGCCGCGGTCGAACTGCATCCCCTCCACGATCTCGAGGGTGGTCTCCATCCCCTTGGCTTCCTCGACGGTGATGACCCCTTCCTTGCCGACCTTCGCCATCGCCTCGGAGATGATGTTCCCGATCGTCTCGTCGTTGTTCGCGGAGATGGTGCCGACCTGGGCGATCTCCTTGGGGTCCTTCGTCGCCTTGGACATCTTCTTGAGCTCGGCGGCGACGGCCTCGACGGCCTTGTCGATCCCGCGCTTGAGGTCCATCGGGTTGTAGCCCGCCGCCACCAGCTTCGCGCCTTCCTGGTAGATCTTCTGGGCCAGCACGGTCGCGGTGGTGGTGCCGTCGCCCGCCACGTCGCTCGTCTTGGAGGCGACTTCCTTCACCATCTGGGCGCCCATGTTCTCGTACTTGTCGGGCAGCTCGACTTCCTTGGCCACCGTCACGCCGTCCTTGGTGACCAGGGGGGAGCCGAACGACTTCTCGATGATCACGTTGCGGCCCCGGGGGCCGAGGGTCACCTTGACCGCGTCGGCCAGAACGTCCACGCCCACCTTGATCGTGGCGCGGGCCTCCTCACTGAACTTCAGTTGTTTCGCCATCGGGACTTTCCTCCTTTACTCGTTTCATGGGATGGGGGGTTCGCTATTTTTCGAGGATGGCGAGGATGTCGTCCTCGCGAAGGATCAGGTGCTCCTCGCCGTCGACCTTGATTTCGCTCCCGGAGTACTTTCCGAAAAGGACGCGGTCGCCCTTCTTGACCTCGGGAGGCACCCGGGTCCCGTTGTCGGTCACCTTGCCGGGGCCCACGGCGACGACCAGCCCCTCCTGCGGCTTCTCCTTGGCGGAGTCGGGGATGATGATCCCGCCCTTGGTCTTGGTCTCCTCCTCCACGCGCTTGACCAGAATCCTGTCCTGCAACGGCTTGACTTTCATGGCGCCTCCTCCTGCGGTTGTGTTTGGGATGATGGCCTTGCGGCTGTTAGCACTCATCATCGTCGAGTGCTAACAAAGAATATATCGACGTCGCGGAAGGCTGTCAAGGGGAGCGGGGACCCTTCCGGAGAAAAATCATTCGATGGCGGGCGGCAGGCGGGGGGAACCCCCGCCTCACAGCTTCCTGCGGGACATCTCCTCCTCGAAATATTTCCGGTAGAGGATCTCCCATTCCCGGCCGCCTTCGGGAGGGCGGCGTGCGAGGCGCGCGATCTTCTGCCGGACGAAGGTGTCGACCTCGTCCTCGGCCCGCACGATCGCGTCGAAGACGGACTTGGCCTCCCGCAGCGCCATCCCCTCGTCGGGGAAATCGGCCAGGTCGTCCCTGTAGAGGCGGTCGATCAGCAGGCGGGACAGGTGGGCGATGCGGTCCCCGGTCAGGCGCACGTCGTTCCTCCCTGAAGGATCACAGGACGATGCCCCGCTCTTCGGCCAGGCGGTCCTTGATCTTCTGGAACAGGACGCGGGCGTTGGCCTGCGACAGCGACATTTCCCGGGAATGCTTCTCCATCAGCGCCTCCACCTCCCGGTCGAGGGCCTCCTCCCGCTGGAAATCCTTCTGGATCTCGCCGATCATTTTCGCCAGCAGGACGTCGTCGGGCGCCTTTGCCCGGATCATCCGCTTCTCCTTCCAGCGGGAAAGGACCGTCTTGCAGATCCGCTGGACGTGTTCCTCGCGAAGCTTCACCCCTTCCCCCTTCCGGGACCGGTGCGACTCCGCCCGCCCGAGACCCAGGTCCGGAAATCGTCGCCGATGATCCCGCTGCGGCGATATCTTTCCATCGAAACGGCGCAGGGGCAATCCCTTTCCTTCCCGGACAGCGCCCGGGCGGCGGCGATCGCCAGGAGAGGGATCGCGTTTTTCGCCCGCTCCACGCGGCCGGAGTCGTCCGCGGGCAGCATCCCCTCGAAGAGCGTCGCGCGCCGGTACGGCAGGGGCTTCACCCCTTCCGCGTAATTGGTCAGGTACGCCACCGGCGCGTAGCAGATCTCCAGCTCCCGCGCGAGGAACGCCTCGGGACACAGGGTCATCCCCACCATGTCCGCCCCCGCCCCCGCCAGGAAGCGGATTTCGGCCGGCGTCTCGAGACGCGGCCCCTCCGTGCAGGCGTAGGTCCCCTCCGCGTGCAGCCGGATCCCGGTTCTCCCCTTTCGCCAGGCCGCGCGCAGAGAGGCGCGCAGCGCCTCGCAGAAAACCGGATGCTGGCGGATGAAGCCGATCCCCTTCCCCTCGAAAAACGTGAACGGGCGGCCCCGGGTGAAATCGAGGAGGTCGTCCGGCAGGACCAGGTCGCCGGGTCGGCATTTCGCCGAGAGGATCCCGGGACCGGTCCAGGCGACGATCCGTTCGACCCCGAGGGACTTCGCGGCGTAGATGTTGGCGCGGTAGTTCACGAAGGGGGCGGTCTTCTCGTACCCGCGCTCCCCGTGCCGGGACAAAAACAGGTAGCGAAAGCCGTCCTTGTCGTAGAGGTGCACCGGGTTGGAATCCCCGTACGGCGTGCGCACGCGCCGCGAGGAGAGCCGCCGGCCGAGCGTGCCGTCGGGGAGCGCGTAGGCCCCGGACCCTCCCAGGAGGAGGGTCCGGGACCCTTCGTGCGGTTTCGTGCGGATCAGAATGCTACCCGGAGCCCCACGTTGATCGTCCACCCGCCGGCGTTCACGTCGAACGGCCCGATGGAAGGCTCGACCCAGTGGTACTTGCCTTCGAAGTTCAGCGCCATCCGCGGGTTGAGCCAGGCGTCGATCCCCGCACCCGCGTATGCCCCCACCGTCGTGTCGGTTTCATTGATGGCGGTCACCGCCTGCCCGGCGCTGTTGAAGGACGTGGGGAAGTCGATGTCGGTGAAGTAGACTCCCACGCCCCCCGTCAGGTACGGCTCCAGGAACGGTGAAGGAAGAATGAGCCGCAATCCGACCGTCAGGGGGACCACCGTCGCGGTCAGATCCTGCTTGTCGGTGGAATACGTCCCGATCGCGCCTTCGACCGCCAGGATCGGAGACACCCGCGATCCGATCCCGATATCGAAGTTCATCCCCGAGTCGAAGAAATCAAGACCTTCGGTGTCCGTGTTCGGCTCGAATACGCCCAGGTGTGCGAAGAAATACGGCTGCCCGTAGACGGCGTGCCGGGGAGGCGGGGGGGGCATGCCGCGCGGCGGAGGCGGCGGACCGCCTGCCGGATACCGCTCGTACCGGTCGTACCGGTCCTGGGCCGGAGCCGTGGCCGAAAACGCCACGCAGATGAGTCCCGAGAGGAGCAATACCGCGATTTTTTTCATCTTCCTCCTCCTTTGGTCGGATGACCGGGCGTCAAACCAGAATACCCCCCATCCCGATGGAAATAAAGGGGACGATTCCCCTATAATGGTATCCTTCCCCCGGAACTATACGCCCCGAGAAAGGGAGATATTCATGATCATCGTCATGGAGGCGCGGGCCTCCAAATCGGAAATCCGGACCGTCATCGAAAAAATCAAGGAATTGGGGTACACCCCCCACACGATCCACGGGAAAACGCGGAAGGTCATCGGGGCGATCGGGGACGAACGCGGAAAGTTCGTCCTCCAGTCGCTCGAGTCGCTCCCCGGCGTGGAGCGGGTCGTCCCGATCCTGAAGCCGTACAAGCTCGCCAGCCGCGAGGTGAAGCCGGAGCGCACGGTCATCCGGATCGCCCCCGGCGTGACGGTCGGGGACCGGCAGCTGCTCATCATCGCGGGGCCCTGCTCCGTGGAGAGCGAGCAGCAGATGGTCGACACCGCGCGGGCGGTGAAGGCGGCGGGGGCGCACGTGCTGCGCGGAGGGGCCTTCAAGCCGCGCACGTCCCCCTATGCGTTCCAGGGGTTGGCGGAAAAGGGCCTGAAGATCCTGCGCGCCGCGGGAGACAAGGCCGGGATGCCCGTGGTGACGGAGGTTCTGAACCCGATCGACGTCGACCTGGTCGCCGACTACTCGGACATCCTCCAGGTCGGCGCGCGCAACGTGCAGAACTTCGCGCTGCTCAAGCGGATCGGGAAATCGAAGCGCCCCATCCTCCTGAAGCGCGGGATGATGACGACGATCACCGAGTACCTGATGAGCGCCGAATACTGCCTGTCGGAGGGGAGCCGCCAGGTGATCCTGTGCGAGCGCGGGATCCGCACCTTCGAGGACGCGACGCGCAACACGCTCGACCTGTCCGCGATCCCGGTCCTCCGGGAGCGGACGCACCTGCCGGTCATCGTCGACCCGTCCCACGGGACGGGGCACGCGGCCTACGTGCCGCCGATGGCGTTCGCCGCCGTCGCGGCCGGCGCCGACGGCCTGATGATCGAGGTGCACCCCACCCCGGAAAAGGCGTTGTCCGACGGGCCGCAGTCGCTTACCTTCGAGAAGTTCCGCGATACCATGAAATCGCTGACGGCCTTCGTCGCCGCCGCGGGGCGGACCATCTGAAAAAAACCATTCTCCTTGCGCTGGCCGGGCTTTTCGCCCTGCACGCCGGCTACCTCTTCTTCAAGGTCGGTGCGGGGATATCGCGGGACGCATGGGAGGTCCCGTCGATCCTGTACGGCCGGCCCACCCGAATCCACCCCGGGGATTCCCTCGGAAACCTGCGGCTGGCGGAGAGGCTCAAGCGCCTCTCCTACCGGAAGGTCGCCGGCGCGCCGAAGGACGCGGGAAGCTGGTCCGAAGAGGGGGACAAAATCCGCGTCCATGCCCGCCGGTTCCGGTACGGGGAGCAGGAAGACCGCGACTTCTCCTTCGAGATGGAGGTCAGGGAGGGCCGCGTCGGGTCGCTTTCGACAACCGCCGGCGCCCCGCTCGAAGAGGTCCTGCTCGAGCCGGAAGAGGTCGGGCGGATCCTCGGCCCCGGCCGGGAATCGCGCCGGATGGCGCCCCTCTCCTCGATCCCGAAGCGTCTCCAGGACGCCGTGCTCGCAGCGGAGGACGCCCGCTTCTATTCCCACATCGGCATCGACTTCCCGGGCGTCGTCCGGGCGGCGGTCGCCAACGTGCGCCGCCTCCGTTTCGCGCAGGGAGGGTCGACCATCACGCAGCAGGTCGCCAAGAATTTCTTCCTGACCCCCGAAAAAAGCCTGTGGCGCAAGCTCCGCGAGGCGGAGCTGGCGCTCGTCCTGGAGATCCGGTTCTCCAAGAAGCAGATCCTGGAAGCCTACCTGAACAAGATCTATTTCGGGCAGGAGGGAACCCGGGGGATCTACGGCGTCGAAGAGGCGGCCAGGGCTTACTTCTCCAAGACCGTGGGCGAGCTCTCCCTGGAAGAGGCCGCCCTGCTGGCCGCGATCATCCGGTCGCCCAACCGGTATTCGCCGCTTCGCCAGCCGCTTGCCTCCAGGGAGCGGCGGAACTGGGTCCTCTCCCGGATGGCGCAGCTGGGGATGATCGACCCCCGGGAGGCCGAAAGGGCCGTGCGCTCCCCCGTCCGGACGAACCCCAGGAGCCTGCCCGCGCGCGGCGGAGAGTATTTCGCCGACTACGTGCAGCGGGTCGCGGAGGACGGTATCGGGGAGGAAAAGCCTTACCTGTACCGGGCGGGCTACCGGATCTACACCTCCCTCGACCCGTTCCACCAAGCCGCCGCGGAGGCCGCCGTCGCCCAGGGGCTGGCCGAGATCGAGCGATCCGGAAGGAACGCCCCC
>PQAK01000022.1:0-137 GCA_003105225.1 Deltaproteobacteria bacterium
GCCGCCGCGCCGGCGGACCGGGCGGCGTTCCTCAGCCTCGGGGACGGCATCACGCGACCGAAGAGAACCTGTTTCCAGGCGGGGACGCCGACCTTTTGGGCGACGTCGGCCCTGCCCTTCATGATGATCTCCTCGAC
>PQAK01000022.1:304-573 GCA_003105225.1 Deltaproteobacteria bacterium
CGCGCTCCACCGAGATTTCGGCCCTCCGCTCGGGGTAGAGGGTGCAGACCGTGCGGCAGGTGCCGCACCGGGCGCAGGCCCCCGCCAGGGCGCGCAGCTCGTCGTCCCTCACGTCTCCGCCGCCCGCTCGGAAAGGAAGATCTTTCCGGGATTGAGCACCCCGTTGGGATCGAAGCAGTCCTTCAGCCGCCGCATCACCGATACGCCCAGGGGGCCGACTTCCATCTCCAGGAAGGGGGCCTTCGAGATCCCGATCCCGTGTTCCCCGG
>PQAK01000022.1:604-18265 GCA_003105225.1 Deltaproteobacteria bacterium
TCGGCGCGGCCGCGTCTCGTCCGCGTCCGCCCCCGAGATCATGATGTTCACGTGGATGTTGCCGTCCCCCGCGTGGCCGAAGTTGACGATCCGCACCTTCCTCCGCGCGGAGAGATCGGAGAGGAAGGCGAACATGTCGGCGAGGCGGCTGCGCGGGACGACGATGTCCTCGTTGATCTTCACGGGATTCACCTTCCGGATGGCCGGGGAGATCGAACGGCGCAGCTCCCAGAGCCGGTCCCGGCCGGAGGCGTCGGCGGCGCGGCTCACCTCCAGGGCGCCGTATCGGCGGCAGGCCGCATCGACACGGTCCGCGTCCCTCCCCACCGCGTCCGCCGCCCCGTCCACCTCGACCAGCAGGGCGCAGCCGGCCTCCGCGGGAACCGGGAGCGCGGCGAGCTCGCGCACGCAGTCGATCGCGGTGCGGTCCATCAGCTCCATGGCGCAGGGGGTGATCCGCTCCTCCACCATCCCGGCCACCGCCCGGGCCCCCTGCTCGCTGGCGCGGAAGAACGCCAGGAGCGTCGCGACGGACTCCGGCAGGGGGATCAGCTTCAGCGTCGCCTTCGTGATGAATCCCAGCGTCCCTTCGGACCCGACGAGCATCCGGGTGAGGTCGTAGCCGACGACGCCCTTGACGGTGTAGACCCCGGTGCGCACCAGTTCGCCGGTTCCGAGGACCGCTTCGAGCCCGAGGACGTAGTCGCGGGTCACGCCGTACTTGACGGCGCACATCCCGCCGGCGCATTCCGCAAGGTTGCCGCCGATGGTGCAGAATTTCAGGGAGGCGGGATCGGGGGGGTAAAAGAGACCCTTCTTTTTCACTTCCTCCTTGAGCGTTTCGGTCACCACTCCCGGCTCGACGACGGCGACCAGGTTCCCGGTGTCGATCGAGAGGATCCGGTCCATCTTCTCGGTGGACAGGACGACGCCGCCGCGGACCGGCAGGGAGCCGCCGGAGAATCCGGACCCGGCGCCGCGCGGGACCACGGGGAACCGGTGCTCGTTGGCCAGCAGCATCGTCCGCCGGACTTCTTCCGCGCTCAAGGGAAAGGCGACCGCATCGGGGAGAAATTCCTTCCCCGTCGCGTCGTAGGAGTAGCAGATGCGGTCCTCGAGGGAGGTCTTCAGCCGCTCGCCGAAGATCTCCCACAGGGCGGAAATCGCCTTCTCATTCATCCGGATAGTGTACCACGCCGCCCCGTCCCGTACGGCGGAGCAGCCGCAAGAGGGGGGTCCGTGCTCACTCTCGCGCTGGCGAAAACTTGAGGTCGAGACGTTCAGAAAACTTTAACGTGAAGTTCAGGGACGTTCTCAAAAACTTTGGTGCGAACTTCAGGGACGTTCTTTAAGTTTTTCAAAGATATGAAGATGGAAAAACTTAAAGAACGTCCCCTTCTGAAAAGTTTTTGAGAACGTCCCCTTCCGTAAAATTTTCTGAACGTCCCTCCTTGATCATTTCGCCAGCGCCCCCGCGGCGCCGGCCCCCCCCACCGAGGCTGCGCAGCCGTACGGGACGGGGGGCGGCTACCCGAGCGACTGGAGGAAGGAGGCGATGACGGCGTTCATCTCGGTCGGCCGCTCGAGCATGGCAATGTGCCCGGCGTTCGGGAGGATCTTGAGCACGGCGCCGCGGATGTTCGTGGCGAGATACTCGGCGTACTTGAGCGGCGTCAGCCGGTCGTCGTCTCCGACGACGACCAGGGTGGGGACGTTGATCCTTCCCAGCCGGTCCCGGACGTCGAAGGCATCGCACGCGCGGAAGTCGGAGGCGAAAGTCGCGGGTCTGGTGGAGAGGACGTCCTTCGTGACATCCTCGCGCAGCAGCGGTCCGGCCGACCGCGCCATCATCCATTCGACGAGTTCCGGGGCGAACTCCGGGAACCGGCCGGCGATCCCGTCGAGGATCACCGGACTGACCTTGAGCTTCGCGCCCGTACCGGCCAGGATCAGGCCCTCGAGCCCGGGGATCCCGTGCACCGCTGCCTGGAGGGCGATCCCTCCCCCCATGGAATGGCCCGCGAGGAGGAACTTCGATAATCCGACCTCCTTAACGAAGTCCGCGAGCCAGGCGGCATACTCTTCCACCTTCTCCCGCGGGGTCCCCATGGACTCGGCGTGCCCCGGCAGGTCCGGGATGACCAGCCGCGCCGCGCCCTTGAGGCCCGCCCACTGGTCCCTCCAGGTATGATGCGACCCTCCCGCGCCGTGGAGGAAAACGACCGTCCGCGGCATCGACTTGACGGTATCCTGGAAATGGACGTCGACTCCCTGGACGAAGATCTCCGGCATGTCTTTGACCTCCTCACCGGTGACGGTCCCGATCCCCTGGTCTCCCGCTGCGGGGCGTCCCGGGCCATTATATCCAATCTTCCGAATGCCATTGCGAATAATTGTCTTGAGCCGCCCCGTGCGGTTCTGATAAAAATATCCGTTGAGCCTCTCCCATGGAGCCCCCATGAAAATCATCGGTCGCGACATCCTGTGGAACCTGCCTCCCTCCACGGCCGTCATCATGTATTCCCTCTTCGGGGGGGTCCTCCTCATCATTGCGTGGGGGGTCTATCAGAAGGTCGTCGCCTATCGGCAGGGACGTCCGGAGCGGGAAAACCGCCTGGACAACCTGTGGGACCGCACCGTGGACGCTCTCCGGATCGGGCTCGGCCAGAGGAAAGTGGTCGAGCGCAGAATCGGAGGGCTGATGCACCTGGCCATCTACTCCGCCTTCATCGCGTTGTTCATCGTCACCTGCCTCGTGGCGGTCGAATTCGACCTGGGGATCCGCATCCTGGACGGGGATTTCTACATCGCGTTCAAGGTGTTCGCGGACACGTTCGGGCTGGTGCTCCTGGCGGGGACCTTCGTCGCCTTCGTGCGGCGGTACCTGTTCCGCCCGGAAGGATTGACCCGGGACGGGGAGGATCTCCTCCAGCTCCTCCTGCTCTTCGCCATCGGGGTCACCGGCTTCCTGATCGAGACGGTCCGGATCGCCGCGACCCGCCCCGCCGCGGCATACGCATCCTATGTCAGCAACGCGCTCGCCCCCCTGTTCGCCGGCACGGAGATCGACGATCTCCTGGCGGCGCACCAGGCGCTCTGGTGGGGCCACCTGTTGCTCGCCTTCGGTTTTCTCGCGGCACTCCCGATGTCCAAGATGTTCCACCTCGCGACCGGGCCGGTGAACATCTTCCTGCGCACCTCCCGTCCCAAGGGAGCGCTGCAGCCGATCCCCGGCATCGAGGACGAGGAGAAGATCGGGGTCGCCTCCGTGGAGGATTTCTCCTGGAAACAGCTGCTCTCCTCGGACGCCTGCACGAAGTGCGGCAGGTGCCAGGACGAGTGTCCCGCGTACGCCGCGGAGATGCCGCTGTCCCCCCGGGACGTGATCCTCAAGACAAGGGACCAGATGTGCGGGAGCCTTTACCGGGGGCTTGTCCCCTCCGCCGCCGAGGTGGACAAGAAGACGGGCGCACCCGTCGTCCCGTCGTTCGCGTTCGAGGTCCTTTCCCCCGACGAGATCTGGTCCTGCACCACCTGCCGCGCCTGCATGCAGGCCTGTCCGGTGCTGATCGAGCACATCGACATGATCGTCGACGTCCGCCGCGGGTACGTCGCCGGGTCCCGGATCCCGGACGGCGCCCGCACCGCCCTGAAGAAGATGGGCGACACCGGGAACCCGTGGGGGCTCCCCCAGGACGACCGCATCCAGTGGATGTCGGGGCTGGACGTGCCCTTCGCCGCGGACAAGAAGGAGTTCGAATACCTCTATTGGCCGGGATGCGCCGGGGCGTACGACCCGCGCAACCAGAAGGTCACCCGCGCCATCGTCTCGCCTGCTCAACCGCGCCGGCGTCGAGCTACGCCACTCTCGGGCTCGAGGAGATGTGCTGCGGCGAGTCCGCCCGCCGGATGGGCGAGGAAGGCCTGTTCCAGCTCGGGATGGTGGAGATGGTGAAGGAGGTCTTCGCCGTCTACAAGGTGAAGAAGGTGATCACGCAGTGCCCCCACTGCTTCAACTCCTTCCGGAACGAATACCCGCAATTCGGGGTGAACGTGGAGACCGTGCACCATACCGTCTTTCTGCGGGACCTGATCGCCGACGGAAAACTCGTCCCGACGAAGGAAATCAACCGGCTCGTGGCCTTCCACGATTCCTGCTACCTGGGAAGGCACAACGACCTCTATGACGCCCCCCGGGAGGCGCTGGGAAGCATCCCCGGGATCACCATCAACGAGATGGAACGGAACCGGGAGCGTGGGTTCTGCTGCGGCGCCGGCGGGGGGGGAATGTGGCTCGAACTTCCCGGGAAGCGGATCAACCATCTTCGCTTCGACCAGGCGATGCAAACCGGCGCCAACGCCGTCGGATCGGCGTGCCCCTACTGCCTCATCATGTTCGACGACGCGGTCAAGTTCCACAACCTGGACGAAAGCGTGCAAACGCAGGACATCGCGGAAATCATCGCCGAATCCCTCTAGCAAGACCCTTATTCCAATTATAATTGTAACAATACAATTATAATTTTATTATTGACATTGATTTTTGTATTAGTGCAATATCATTTGTAACGAAAACTTGGCGGTTTCTTCGCCCTCGTGGAAAGGGTCACCCGTTGGATGACGTTCAGAAAAACATTCTTTCAAAAATATTAAGGAAACGGATCGAGTCGCTGGGATATGCCTCCCTGAGGAAATTCCATGCCGACCGGAAGGAGCTGGATTGCAGCTACGAACTCCTGCGGCAGGTGGCCTACGGCGGCAGGGTCCCGAGGAGTGAAACGCTTCTCAGGATCCTCCATGCGATGCGATTCACCCCTTCCCAGGCGAGAAGGATCATGGAGCTGCATTACCGGGGATATATTCCCCCGGGGGATGCGTATTCGCCACCCGCGTCGACGCCGGCAGAAGAAATTCCCGCGATTCCCGGAGAACCCCCGGACGCCGCACCCATCCCCCAGGCGTCCGCCGGCACCGGGCCGGATGGCGACCGGCAGCCCCCGGCTTTCCCGATTCACGACCCGGTGGAAATCTGCGACATCCTCTCCCGCTCCCTTCCGAAGATTCCCCTTCAGGGAAACGAGGATTTCTGGGAAATCCTCCGGCAGGTCACGGGAATCGCGGAGCGCAAGGTCCAGGAGCTTGCCCGCAGGAAGGAGGACCAGCCCCTCCTCTTCGAAAAGGAGCCCGAGGCGATCTATCACTTCCTGGTCCGGAGAGGCAAAATCCCTCCTTACCTGTCCAAGGGAGAGCCCCTTCCGCTGGAGTTCGCGAAGGGGATCGATTACGGCGACCGCTTCCGGGGCGTGCTCCTGGGAGCGGCAATCGGGGAAACCCTGGCCAGGGCCGCACAGGGACTCTCCCACAAGGACGTCCAGGAACTTTATGGACGGATCGAAGGCTTCTCCCCGTTGCGCTCCCACGGCCGGGATCCGGCGGCGGGAGATCCCTCCCCCCCTGCCTCCCTCCTGCTGGCGCGTTCCCTGGCGCGCCAGGGAAAGGTCGACCCGGAAGAGATCGCGGCCCTTTTCGCGGCCTCCCCGGGCAGCTTTCGCGCACGAGGCGAAACGGAATTCGCCGCGAACCTTTCCGACCGCGGGTTTCCGTGGTTCGAGGCGGGCGTGAACGCGGCCGACAGCGGCCCCGCCTGCCGGATCGCGCCTTTGTCGCTGCTGCGGGCTGCCGATTACCGTCGCATGAAACTGGAGGCGGGCATCCTTTCCTCCATCACGCACCCCAACGCGGCGGCCATCGCGGGCGCGATCGCGCACGGCACCGCGATTGCCCGGCTGCTCCACACTCCCCCCGGCTCCCTGGACGTCCTCGGGTTCGCCCGCGGGATCTCGCCCGCCATCTCCGGCATAGAGCCCGACCGGGCGGCCAGGAGCCGTCAAGCCCGGCACACCCCCACGCTCCTGCGGAAGCTGGGAACCGAACTGGCTGCGCTTCTCCTGCGGCGCGCGGAAATCGAGGAGATGCAGGAAGCGCTGGGAAACGGAACGGCCGTCCAGGAAGGGCTGCCGTTCGCCTGGGCCTGCTTCCTGCGTACCCCGGATTCCTTCGAAGAGGCCGTTCTGCCGGCGGTAAACCTGGGAAACGATGCCGAGGCTGTCGCCTCCATGGCGGGAAGTCTCTGCGGCGCTTATCTCGGCGCCTCCTCAATCCCCGGACGTCTCCGGTCGGGACTGCCCTGGAGGAAGGAGCTGGAGGGCCTGGCGGACGATCTCCTGTACCTCGCCCGCCGCGAACCCGAAAGGGGGGGGAGCGGGATCCCCCCGGGGCCTACCGCATCATGATTTCCTTGGCGATGACCAGCCGCTGGATCTGGCTGGTCCCCTCGTAGATCTGGAGGAGCTTCGCGTCGCGCATCAGCTTCTCCACCGGGTAATCCTTCATGTAGCCGTATCCGCCGAAGATCTGGACCGCGTCGGTGGTCACGCGCATGGCGAGGTCGGCGGCGAACGCCTTGGCGAAGGAGGATTCCTTCGTGTTCCGCCGCCCCTGGTCCAGCAGCCATGCGCTCTTATGGGTGAGCAGCCGCGCCGCTTCGATGTCCATCGCCATGTCGGCCAGCAGGAAGTGGATCGCCTGGTTCATCGCGATCGGCATCCCGAACTGCACCCGCTCCTTCGAGTATTTCATCGCATGCTCGAACGCGGCCCGCGCCACGCCGACGGACATCGCCGCCACCGTGGGCCGGGCGTAGTCCAGCGTTTTCATGGCGATCTTGAACCCGTCGCCTTCCTTGCCCAGCAGATGGGCGGCCGGCACCCGGACGTCCTCGAACAGGACGTCGGAGGTGTCGGAGGCGCGCTGCCCCATCTTGTCCTCCTTCTTTCCCGGCGAAACGCCGGGGAGGGACCGCGGGACGACGAACGCCGAGAGCCCCTTGTGCCCCTTGGAACGGTCCGTGGATGCGAAAACGGTGTACTGGGACGCGTAGGATCCGTTCGTGATGAAGCACTTCCTGCCGTTGAGGAGGTAGACGTCCCCGTCCTTCTTTGCCGTGGTGGCGATCCCGCCCGCGTCCGAGCCCGCTCCGGGCTCCGTGAGGCAGAAAGAGGCGTACGTCAACTCCCTCGTGAAGGGGGCGACGAACTCCTTTTTCTGGTCCTCCGTCCCGGCCAGGAGGATCGGTGTCAGGGCCAGCCCGTTGGCGGTCATGGAGGTCGCGATCCCGGAGCACCCCCACCCCAGCTCCTCCTCGATGAGGCAGGATTCCATCGAGCCCAGCCCCAGCCCCCCGTGCGCCTCCGGGATGAATCCCGTCATCAATCCCAGATCGAACGCCTTCCGGAAGATCTCGGCCGGGAACGTACCCGCCCGGTCGCACTCCTCGGCCCTGGGCCGGATCTCGTTCGCCGCGAACTTGTGCGCCATGTCCTGCAGGGCGGTCTGCTCTTCCGTCAGATCGAAGCCGATCATTCGTCCTCTCCCTTCTTCGTCGCATGCGGGGCAAGTCCCTCGGCGAAGATCCGGTAGACCTCTTCCGCCGCCGCAGCCGGGTCGTATTTCCTCTTGCGGGAAAGCACATAGGCGAGCGAGATCTCGTCCAGCGCTCCGAAGATCGCCCGGCGCGCGAGCGTGACGTTCAGGTCGGACCGGAAGACACCCTCGCGCTTCCCGTCCTCCAGGATCCCGCTGATGACGTCCAGGTACTCCAGGAACTTCACCGGGACGTACTCCTTCATGAACTTGTTGCTCTGCCGGAGCTCCACCTGGATCACCTCGATGAGGCCCGCCTCGCGCGTAAGGAGATCCATATGGTTCCGGATGAAGATCCGAAGCCGGGGGAGCGCGCCGCCCCCGTCGGCGACGCGGGCGCGCACGTCCGCCACCACCTCCCCCATCTTTTCCTCGAACAGGGAGATCAGCAGGTCGTCCTTGTTCTTGAAATAGAGGTAGATCGTCCCGTCCGCCACTCCCGCCGGCCGGGCGATCTCGGACACCTTGGAGTTGAAGTACCCCTTCTGGGAAAAGATGCGGATCGCCGCGCGGAGAATCCGCTCGCGCTTGACCGCCCCTCCGCCCCTGGGCCCCCGTCTGGCCATTGCCCCTCCCGATGAATGAACCATCATTCACAAAAGGAGTAGCACCGGACGGAACCCGTGTCAAGGGCCCCTTTCACTCCGGCGGTGCGGGAACGGATACGGAAAGACGGGGGCGCCTACTCCCGGTAGCCCAGGCGCATGGAGAGCGTCTTGGCGCCGCGGGCCACCTCCGGGCCGACCGACTGCGCGATCTTCTCGTCGGAAAGCCGGTGCGCCGGGCCGGTGACGCTGATCGCCGCGATCACCTTTCGCGTATAGTCGCGGGCGGGGGCGGCGACGCAGCGCAGCCCCTCCTCGAACTCCTCCAGGTCGGTGGCGTATTCCCGCTCGCGGGTCGTCTCGAGCTCCTTCAGCAGATCTTCCGACCCGACGATCGTGTTCTTCGTGAACCGCGGCAGCTCCGCGTGGAAACGCTTCCGCAGCTCATCCTCCGATTCGTAGGCGACCAGCGCCTTCCCCGCAGCGGTGGCGTGGATCGGCATGTGGAGCCCCACCCGGGAAATGACCCGCACCGTGGAAGTCGTCTCCACCGCATCCAGGTAGACGACGTCGTTGCTCCGCAGGATGGAAAGGTAACTGGTTTCGCCCGTGCGTTCGGCGAGCTCATGGAGAATCGGCTGCGCCTGCTTGAGCAGCCCCCTTTGCTGGATGAACGTCTGGCCGAGCTCGAGGCACTTGATCCCGAGACGGTAATTGTCGTTCGTCCGGTTCTGCTCGATGTAGTTCCGGGACTGCAGGGTGGCAAGAATACGGAAGACATTGTTTTTATGAAGCTTGAGCTTCTTGCTGAGCTCCGTGACGCCCAACTCGTCCAGGTCGCCCCGGAATTCCTCCAACACGTCGAGGGCATGTGCGACCGACTGAATGATATAGTTCGATTTATCGCGCCTGACCATTTCCCACCCTCCGCGCTGGCTGTTTGAAAACGGATAACAAAACATTGTTACATATATTCCATACAACCGGAGGTGTCAATACTAAATTATAACAGCTTTATCTGAACGGATAACGGAGCTACCGGTGCGGAACTATAGTTGAAAAAACGTTGGGAAAACTGCGAATTTCCTTTGTTGTAACCTGTAATAACGTGAAAATAAAATAGGATTCACTTGAATTTGAGCTTCGGCTGCTGGCCCATCCCGCGCATTTTGGCGATCTCGCTCTTGAGGGAGTCGCGGTACGGGTAGTCCGGGACATTCTCCAGCAGCCCCTCCCACGCCCGTATCCCCCCCTCGACATCCTTCTTGTCATGGATCAGGATCATTCCGAGGTTGTACCGGGACTGGGCGTGACGCGGGTTCATGGAAATGGCTTTCTTCAGCTCCTCGATCGCCCGGTCGGGGTTTCCGGACCTGCGGTAGCAGACGGCCATGTCGGTCCGGACGTTCACGTTCCCGGGATCGAGCGCCAGCGCCTTGCCGTACTGCTCGATCGCCAGCAGATCCTGCCCCGTGTCGAAATACAGGTTCCCGAGGCCGATCAACGCCTGCAGGTTGCCCGGGTCTTTCTTGAGGATTTCCCGGTAATTCCCGATCTGCGAGGGAGCGTCCAGCGGAATCGTCTCCCCTCCCCCGCCCGCGGTGGGCGCTTCCTTCTTCCGGCACCCCGCCGGAAACAGGAGGAAGATCGCAAGCGCGCCGGCAACCGCCGCCTTCCAGCCCATCCCGATCCGCAAGGCCTTACGCTTCATAACGGAAACACCTCGAGGGGATCCCTGCACGCCTCCAGCAGCTCCCGGACCGTTTTTCCCTCCGGCGGCACCACCGCGGCCGGCGCGATCTCGGCCAAGGGAACGAGGCAAAACCTGCGGAACGCGAGACGCGGATGGGGGATGACCAGATCCGGCTCGCAGACCACCGTTTCCCCCATCATCAGGATGTCGACGTCCAGCTCCCTCGGCCCCCATCTCCCGCGCGGCTTGCGCCCGGCGATCGCCTCCACTTCCTTGACGAAGGCCAGAAGGTCCTCCGGCGACATGCCGCATGTTCCCCGGACCGCCAGATTCAGGAACCAGGGCTGGTCCGGCATTCCCCACGGCTCTCCCGCATAGACGCGGGAAACCCGGGTGATTTCCACTTTTCCGGCGAGCAGGTCAAGCCCTTCCCGCAGCCGGCGGAGCCTCCCGCCGACATTGCTCCCCAGCAGCAGAAGGACGTCGCCGGCAGGCGAGGCGCCTAGAACCCTACCTTCTTCATCCTTTCGAGCGCTTCCCGTATCCGTCCCTTTTCCTTTGTCAATGCGATGCGGATGTACCCTTCCCCGCTGCGGCCGAAGCCGTTCCCGGGGGTCGTGACGATCCCCGCCTTCGTGAGCAGGTGCTCGCAGAACGATCCCGAGGTATACCCTTTCGGAACCGGAATCCACACGTAGAACGTTGCGGCCGGTGTCACCGGGGATAGCCCGAGCGCGCGCAGCCCCGGCAGGAGCACGTCCCTGCGCTCCTGGTACGTCTTCCGGATGCCGTCGGTGGCCTCCTCCCCGCGCTCGAGCGCCTCGATGGCGGCCCCCTGGATCGCCTGGAAGACGCCGCTGTCCACGTTGGTCTTGACTTTCCCCAGCCCCGCCACGAGCTCGGGATTCCCCACGGCGAAGCCGATGCGCCAGCCGGTCATGTTGTAGGTCTTCGAAAGGGAGTGGAACTCGATGCAGCGCTTCTTCGCGCCGGGAAGCTCGAGGATGCTCATCGGCTTCACGCCGTCGAAATAGATCTCGGTGTAGGCCACATCGTGCGCCACGATCAGGTCGTGCGCCTCCGCGAAAGCGAGCGCCTTCCGGTAGAACTTCCGGTCGGCGATCGCGGAAGTGGGGTTGTTCGGGTAATTGAGGAACAGGATCTTCGCCTTCGACAGGGCGCGGGAGGGGATGCGGTCCAGCTCCGGCAGGAACCGGTTTTCCCGCAGAAGCGGCATGAAGCAGGAGGTTCCCCCCGCGAACATCGTGGCGATATGGTAGACCGGGTACCCGGGGTCCGGCACCAGGACGGCATCCCCGGGATTGACGAACGCCAGCGGAAAATGGGCGATCCCCTCCTTGGATCCGATGAGCGCCACGACCTCGTTCCCCGGGTCGAGCGAAACGCCGAACCGTTCCTTGTACCACCGCGCCGCGGCATCGCGGAACCGCGGCAGCCCCTCGTACGACGGATACTGGTGGTTGGCGGGGACCATCGCCTCGCGCTTCATCCGGTCCACGATGAACTTCGGCGTCGGGCGGTCCGGGTCCCCCACCCCGAGATCGATGATGTCCATGCCGCGCGCCCGGACTTCCTGCTTTTTCCGGTCGAGCTCGGCGAACAGGTACGGGGGCAGGGCCTGGATCCGGCGGGACAGCGGGAATCGGCTCATGTCGGCGGTTCTTCCTTTCGCGGGGGCTGCGGCGCCACGACCCGGTTGGTCAATGAGCCGATTCCTTCCACTTCGATCGTCATGACGTCCCCCACCTTCACGGGTCCCACGCCGGGGGGGGTCCCGGTGGCGATGACGTCGCCGGGGAGCAGGGTCATGACCTGGGAGATGAACGCCACCAGGCGGCAGGCGGATGCCGCCATTTCCCGGGTGTTCCCGTCCTGCCGGGTCTCCCCGTTCACCAGGCACCGGACCCCCAGGGCGTTCGGGTCGAGCTCCGTCTCGATCCAGGGACCGATCGGCGCGAACGTGTCGAATCCCTTCGCGCGTGCGAACAGGCCGTCCTTCATCTGAAGGTCGCGGGCGGTCACGTCGTTGATGCAGGTGTAGCCGAAGATCACGGAGGGCGCGTCTTTTTCGCTCACGTCCTTTGCGACCTTGCCGATCACGATCGCCAGCTCGGCCTCGTAGTCCACCCGCTGCGACGACGGCGGATAGACGACGTCTCCGCCCGGGCGGTTCAAGGCCGAGGGGGCCTTGAGGAAGAGCAACGGCTCCTCGGGGATCTTCTTTCCCATTTCCCGCGCATGGTCCTTGTAGTTCAATCCCACCGCGACGATCTTGGAGGGGACGACGGGAGCCAGCAGGCGGACCTCCGAAAGGCGCGCCTTCTTCCCGGTGGGCCGCATCCCTTCGAACGGCAGCCCGTCGATCTCCCGGATCTCCCCGCTCTCCGGGTCCAGGATGCCGCCGGAGATCGTCCCGTTCTTCTCGTATCTCAGGAACTTCATCGCCTCACCCCTCCAGCACGGCCCGCATGTCGTAGAGGCCGTTCGGTTTTCCCAGGACCCACGCGGCCGCGCGGACCGCCCCGCGCGCGAACGTCTCCCGGCTGTGGGCGCGGTGCGTGATCTCGAACCGTTCCCCGATCCCCCCGAACACCAGCGTGTGCTCGCCGACGACGTCGCCCGCGCGCACCGCCAGGACCCCGATCTCCTTCCGCGGGCGCTCCCCCGTCATCCCCCGGCGGCCGTAGATCCCGACGTCCTTCATCTCCCGGCCGAGCGCTCCCGCCACGACGTCCGCAAGCTTGACGGCGGTCCCGGACGGGGAATCCTTCTTGAACCGGTGATGGACCTCGACGATTTCCACATCGTAGTCCTCCCCGAGAACCCTGGCCACGTCGGCGGCCACCTTGAACATGAGGTTCACCCCCACGCTCATGTTGGGCGACAGGACGCACGGGACCCCCCTGGCCGCTTCCCCCACCTTCGACAGCTGCTCCGGGGTGAACCCGGTGCTCCCGATGACGATCGGCTTCCCCGAAGCGGCGGCCTGCGCGGCATGCGCGACCGACGACTCGGCGCGGCTGAAGTCGATCGCGACGTCCGCCGTCGCGATCGCCCTCGAAAAGTCGTCCGTGACCGCGACATCGGACTTCCCGGCGCCGGCCGCCTCGGACGCGTCCTGCCCGAGCAGCGGATGCCCCGGGACCTCGACCGCGCCCGAGAGCGTCAACCCGGCCGGACGGTCCCGGAGCGCGGCGATGATCGCCCTCCCCATCTTGCCCATCGCCCCGCAGACGACGACTCTCGGCATGGGATCCCCTACGCCAGCCGCAACGCGGAAAGGACCGTCGCCAGCCGTTTCCGGTTCCCGTCGGACATCGGGCAGAGGGGGAGCCGGAACTCCTCCCGGATCATCTTCATCATCGCCAGCGCCGTTTTCACCGGGATGGGATTGGTTTCGACGAACAGCACGTGGAACAGCGGCCACAGCCGGAAATGCAGCTCGCGCGCCTTCGAGACCTCCCCGAGGACGAAGGCGTCGTACAGGTCCGCCATCGCCTTCGGCGCGACGTTCGACGCCACCGAGATCACTCCTTTCGCGCCGAGCGCCATCATCGGGAAGAACAGGGCGTCGTCCCCCGAGAGCACGCAGAACTTCTTCGGCGCCAGCCGCAGGATGTCGCACACCTGCGCCAAGTTCCCCGAGGCCTCCTTCACGCCCACGATGTTCCCCACTTCGGCCAGACGCGCCACCGTCTCGGCGGTCATGTTCACGCCGGTGCGGCCGGGCACGTTGTACAGGATGAGGGGGAGGTCGGCCGACTCGGCGATCGCGCGGAAGTGGCGGTAGAGCCCCTCCTGCGTGGGCTTGTTGTAGTACGGGGTGATGACGAGCGCCGCGTCGGCCCCCGCGCTTCTTCGCGTACCGCGTCAGCGCGATGGCTTCCTTCGTGTTGTTCGATCCCGTGCCCGCGATCACCGGCACGCGCCCCGAGGAGGTCGCCACGACGATGTCGATGACGGCCTCGTGCTCGGATACCGACAGCGTCGCGGACTCCCCCGTCGTCCCGCAGGGGACGATCCCGTCCGTCCCGTTCCGGATCTGGAACTCCACCAGCTTCTTCAGGCCCTTCCGGTCCAGCTTCCCGTTCCGGAACGGCGTGATCGTCGCTACGATGGCCCCGTGGAACATCGTGCTCCCCCCTTTTTCAGTAGCGGTACGCTTCCTCGAACATCACCCCGTCGCAGGACCACGAGGTGTCCCCTTCCAGGTAGACCTCCCCGAACCCGTCCTTCGCGGGGTCGAAGTGGATGGTGAGCGCTTCCCCGCCGCGGGTGCGCACCCGCACCGGGGGACGGACGAATCCGTGCGCCGCGGAGAGGACCCCCGCCGCGACGGCCCCCGTTCCGCAGGCGAGGGTCTCTCCCTCCACCCCCCGCTCGTAGGTGCGGATCCACACCGTCCCGCGCCGGATGCAGACGAAATCGACGTTGGTGCCGCGCGGGGCGAAGGCCTTGTGCGTCCGGATCCCCCGCCCGGTCCCCATCAGGTCGATCTTCGAAAGGTCGGGCACGAACAGGACGGCGTGCGGCACGCCCGTGTTGAGAAAGGAGTACGCGATCTTCCTTCCCCCCAGCGTCAGCGACTTCGACAGCGCCAGCCCGTGCGGCCGCGTCATCTGCAGCTTGACGGTGGCCCCCTTGACCTCCGCGCGGATGAGGCCGGCATCCGTCTCGAAGCCGAGCGAACGCCCCGCGATGTCCCGCTCGACGGCGAACCGCGCGGCGCAGCGGCCGCCGTTGCCGCACATCTCGGCGCGGGAGCCGTCGGCGTTGAAGAACCGCCAGCGGAAGTCCGCTTCGCGGGACGCCTCGATGAGGATGACGCCGTCGGCGCCGACGGAGCGCGTCCGGTCGCAGACCTTCTTCACGAAGACCGGCAGGTCCATCCCCCGCAGGATCCCCTTGCGGTTGTCGATCAGCAGGAAGTCGTTCCCGCTGCCGTTGAGCTTCGAAAACGGGATTCTCTTCTCCATCCGTTCCTCGACCGGAAAATGAATTATTTATTTTATCAGAACCCGGATGCGGCGGGCGATGCTCTTCCGCCGGCACGCCCCGGCGGCGCGTTCCCCTACCGGGCCTTTCTCCTTCCGGGCGACAGGAACGACGGGATCCTCTCCCCCCCGGCAAGCTCGCGGAGCGATTCCCGCTCCCGGACCACCTCGAACCGCCGGCCGGAAACCATGACCTCGGCGGCCCGCGGGCGCGAATTGTAGTTGGACGACATCGAGAACCCGTACGCCCCGGCGCTCATGACCGCCAGGAGATCCCCCGGCCGGGCCATCGGCAGCCTCCGGTCCTTGGCCAGGAAGTCCCCCGATTCGCAGATCGGGCCGACGACGTCGGCCGTGACGGTCTTCCCCGCCGCCGGACCCGCGAACACGATGGCGTGATACGAGCCGTAGAGCGAGGGGCGCGCCAGGTCGTTCATCGCGGCGTCCACGATGAAGAAATGCTTCTTCCCCTTCCCTTTCAGGGAGGGCGCCGCTTTCGTGTACAGCACCCGGGTCAGCAGGACCCCCGCGTTCCCCACGAGAACCCTCCCCGGCTCGAGCACGAGGGTGATCTCCAGGCCGGAGAACGCGCGTGCGACCGCGTCGGCGTACTGCTTCGGGTGGGGGGGGAGTTCCTCCCGGTAGGTGATCCCGAGCCCCCCCCCGATGTCGACCAGGCGGATGGGAAGCCCTTTCCGGAGCAGGCGGTCGACCAGCAGGCGGATCCTGCCCGCCGCGTCCACGAAGGGCGAGATCTCGGTGAGCTGGGAGCCGATGTGGCAGTCGACGCCGACGACTTCGATGTGCTTCCGCCGGGCCGCCCACTCGTACTCCCGGATCGCATCGCCGATGCGGATCCCGAACTTGTTCTTCTTCAGCCCCGTCGAGATGTACGGGTGGGTCTTCGGGTCCACGTCGGGGTTCACCCGGATCGCGATCGGGGCCCGCTTCCGCATCCGTCCCGCCACCGCGTCGATCGTCTCCAGCTCCTCGCGGGATTCCACGTTGAACATGAGGATCCCCCGGCGCAGCGCCTCCTCGATCTCCCAGATCTGCTTCCCCACGCCCGAATAGACGATCTTCGAGGGCGGGGCGCCGGCGTCGAGCGCCCGCGCCAGCTCCCCCCCCGAGACGATGTCCACTCCGCTTCCCAGGTTCGTGAACGTACGGATGACGGAGCCGCTCGAATTGGCTTTCATCGAGTAGCAGATCACGTGCGGGATGCCCGCGAAGGCGTCGTCGAACACCTTGTAATGGTGGGACAGGGTGGCATGGCTGTACACGTAGACGGGAGTGCCCACGGCCTCCGCGATCCGGCGCACGGGCACGCCCTCGCAGGTCATTTTCCCCCGTTTCACTTCGAAATGGTGCATCGGCTCACCTCGGGGACAAGGATGGGGAACGCGCTGCGCAGCGGTTCCGGCTTCGACTTGCGGCCGCAGGCGCAGGCAAGGCACCCCAGGACCAGGACCAGCGCCGCGAGCCTTCTCCGGTTCATCGCTTCTTCAGCTCCTCGAGGCGCCGTCGAACCGCTTCCGGTCCCGTGCCCCCGCGGGTGTTCCGCAGGCGCACGGAGTGGGAAAGGGAGATCGCGTCCCGAACCTCCTCGCCGATCCCCGGGTGGAAGGACCGCAGCTCCTTGAGGCTCAGGTCCTTGAGCCGTTTCCCGTTCCCCTCGCAGTAGCGGACGATCCTCCCGGTGATCTCGTGGGCCTTGCGGAAGGGGACCCCCTTCCGGGCCAGGTAGTCCGCAAGGTCCGTCGCGGTGAGGAAGCCGTCGTCGCAGGCCGCCCGCATCCGCTCCTCGTCCACCGCCATCCCCTCGATGAGGAGTGCCGCGCCGACGAGGCACTCCTTGACCGTGCGGGCGGAATCGAAGACCGGCTCCTTGTCCTCCTGCATGTCCCGGTTGTACGCGAGCGGAAGCCCCTTCATGACCGTCAGGAGGCTCACCAGGTTCCCGTAGGCGCGCCCCGTCTTCCCGCGGATCAGCTCCGCCACGTCGGGGTTCTTCTTCTGCGGCATGATGCTGCTGCCGGTGCACAGCGCGTCGGGGAGGGAGAGGAAGCCGAACTCGGTGGAGGACCAGTAGACCATCTCCTCGGAGAGCCGGGACAGGTGCATCATCGTCACGGCGCAGGCGTACAGGAAGTCGGCGGCGAAGTCGCGGTCCGACACGGCGTCGATGCTGTTCTCGCACACCCCGTCCATCCCCAGTTCCTCCGCCACGGACTCGCGGTCCAGCGGGAACGTGGTGCCGGCCAGGGCGCCCGCTCCCAGGGGGGATACGTTCGCGCGCCGCCGGGCCTCCCGGAACCGGTCCCGGTCCCGGGAAAACATCTCGTGGTACGCCAGCAGGTGGTGGGAGAAGAGAACCGGCTGGGCCCGCTGCATGTGGGTGTATCCGGGCATCACGACGCCGTAGCACTCCTCGGCGCGCGCAAGGATCCGCTCCCCGACCTTGTCCAGCAGCGTGAGGATCCCGTCGATCTCGCCCCGCAGGTAGAGCCGAAGGTCCAGCGCGACCTGGTCGTTGCGGCTCCTGCCGGTGTGGAGCTTGCCTCCGATCTTCCCCACCTTCCGGGTCAGCCGCTGCTCCACCGCCATGTGGATGTCTTCCTGGGAAAGATCGAACGAGAGCTTCCCCGATTCGATCTCCTGCAGGATGCCGTTCAGCGCGGCGACGATCCGGTCCGCTTCCGCCCGGGGGAGGATCTTCCGCCTGCCCAGCATGCGGGCGTGGGCGATGCTGCCGGCGATGTCCTGGCGGTAGAGCAGGATATCGAAGGGGATCGAGGCGGTGAACTCCTCGACGAACCGGTCGGTCCCGTCGGCGAACCGTCCTCCCCAGGCCTTCTTCTTCGCCATCGTCAGCCTTTCCTGTGTCAGTGGTTCAATTCATAAATCCGGTTGCATTCGAGCGCCG
>PQAK01000023.1 GCA_003105225.1 Deltaproteobacteria bacterium
CCCGGCATGTAGTTCAGCCGGAAGAAGTTCTTGAACTTCTTCGCGGAGAGCTTGGTGTCCACCGCCCCGGTCGTCATGTACGGCGTGTCGTACCGCTCCGCCGCTTCCGAGGCAGGCCCCACGAGGTTGGAGCCGAACCCCCCGGTGATGGCATGCACCTTCTCCATCCCGGCAAGCTTCTCCACCGCGGCCACGGCCTTCTGCGGATTGCTCTCGTCGTCGTAGATCAAAAGGTCCACCTTGATCTTGTGGCTCTTCTCGAACTCCTCCGCGGCCAGACGGATCCCTTTCATTTTTTCCATCCCGCTCTTGGCCAGGCTCCCCGTCTGGGGCTCGTGGACCCCCAGACGGATGGCAGGCGCCGCAGAAGCGCTCCCGCACGCCATTCCCGCAACCACCGCGCAAAGCGCGGTCCTCACCAGCTTCCGGATCATTCCTCCCCCCTTTCCGGACATCGTCCCGGTTCCATAGGCACTTCCCCGTTACTCTCCCGTGAATACGGGCTTGCGCTTCTCGAGGAAGGCGGTCAGCCCTTCCTCCTTGTCCTTCGTCCCCATCGCGACCGCGGCCAGCCGGTTCTCGTACCGCAACCCTTCCTCCAGCGTCATCCCGAACCCGGTGAGGATCGCATCCTTCGCCAGCCGGACCGCCACAGGCCCCTTCGAGGCGATCGTCTCCGCAAGGGCGACCGCCTCGTCGAGGAGGCGATCCGGCGGCACGACCTTCGACACGATCCCGAACTCCAGCGCCTCCTTCGCCGAGAGGAGCCTCGCGGAAAGGACCATCTCGAGCGCCCGGCCCACTCCGATCAGCCGCGGGAGGCGTTGGGTGCCTCCGAGGGCGGGGAAGATCCCCAGGTTGACCTCCGGCAGGCCGACGGAAGCGTTCTCCGACGCGATCCGGACCGGGCAGGCCAGCGCCACCTCGAAGCCGCCTCCGAAGGCATATCCGTTGATCGCTGCGACAATGGGCTTGGGGCACCGCTCCAGGACGAAATCGATCCGGTCGCCCTGGAACATCTCGAGCATCCTCCGGGGGGTCCGCAGGAGCAGCGCGCGGATGTCCGCCCCGGCGCTGAACGCCCTGGTCCCCTCGCCGGTCAGCACGATCGCCCGGACGGACGGGTCGGACCCGGCCGCGCGGACTTCCGCGGAAAGGGCGTCCCGCAGTTCGTCGTTGAGCGCGTTGCGGACTTCCGGGCGGTTGAGCTTCAGGATCCGGACAGCCCCCCGGTCTTCCTTCAGGAGAAATTCCGCGCCCTGCGCGCTCATCGGCTCGCCCCCTCGCCGTTATGGGAATAGAATCCCCGTCCGGCCCGTTTCCCCGTAAAGCCCGCGGCCACCATCTTGCGGAGGAGAGGACAGGGCCGGTACCGGTCGTCGCCGTACTCCTCGTGCAGTCCTTTCAGCCCGTTGTAGACCCGGTCGAGCCCGATCGAGTCCGCCCATTCCAGCGGGCCCATCGGGTAGTTCGTTCCCAATTTCATCGCCAGGTCGATGTCCTCCCGGCTGGCGATCCCTTCCCAGAGGGCGAACGCGGCCTCGTTGATGATCATGAAGAGCACCCTCCGGAACACCAGGCCGGAGAAGTCCTTGACCCGCTCGGTCTCGCACCCTTTCTCCTTGAAGAACCCCTCGACCGCATCGGCGGCTGCCGCCGTCGTGCGCAGCCCCGGCGCGATCTCGACAAGGCTTCCCGGAGACAGCATCGGGTCGAGGAAGCCGAAGCCCACCACCTGCTCCGGGTACCGGTAGGCCATGGCGAGCTCCGACACCGACAGGTGCGGGGCGTACAGGGCGACCACCGCCTTTTTGGAGGCGTTGCGGCCCAGCGCCGATAGCCACGATTGCTGCTCCCGCGCCCCGGCATCCGCCATCAGGAAGACGATCCCCGCCTGCGGGTCGAGGAAGCCCGATGACGCCACCTGCGCCGGATCCCAGGTCGATGCCCCTTCCTTTCCGACGAAAGCCTCGAACCCTTCCGGAGCCCCCGGGCCCGGAACCAGCGCGACCTTGAGCGCAATGTTCATTTCTTTCCCTCCGTCCCGTAGGAATAGATTCCGCGGCCGGTCTTGCGTCCCAGCCTCCCGGCGTTCACCAGCTCCTGCTGGAGGACCTGCGGGCGGAAGCGGGGCTCCTCGAAGAATGCGTCGTAGATGCTCCGGGTAACGGCAAAATTGACGTCGATGCCCACCATGTCCATCAGTTCGAACGGTCCCATCTTGAAGTTCCCGCCCAGTCGCAGGATCCGGTCCACCTGCTCGGGCCGGGCGATCCCCTCCGTGACGATCTTGAGCGATTCGACGGCGAAGGAACGGGCGATCCGGTTGACGATGAAGCCCGGCGTGTCCTTGACGAGCACGGGGAACTTCTGGATCGACTGCACGAACTCGAACGCTTTCGCGATCGCGGCCTCCTCCGTCCAGCAGGTCCGCACGACCTCCACCAGGGGCATCACGGTGGCGGGATTGAAGAAGTGCAGCCCCAGGACGCATCCGGGATTCCGCATCCCCGCGGCCATCGCGGTGACGCCGAGGGACGAGGTGTTCGTGCAGAGCATCGCCTCCGCCCTTGCGGTCTTCTCCAGGTCGGCAAACAGCCTCTTCTTCGTTTCGAGGTCCTCGACGATCGCCTCGATCACCCAGTCGGCCGAGGCGGCGGCGGAGAGATCCTCCTCGATCGCGATGCGGCCGAGAGCGCCCTGCATGTCGGCCGCGGAGATCTTCCCCTTCTTCACGCGGTCCGCCAGGAACCTTTCGATCCGCTCCCGGATCCGCGGGATCGCGGCCGGCAGGTCGACGACGGTCGTCCTGTACCCGGAAAGGACGCAGACCAGGGCGATTCCCTGCCCCATCGTCCCTCCGCCGATCACCATCACGTGTTTCCCGTTCTCCATCGACCTTCTCCTATAGGCCCAGGTAGGCCTGCTTGATGTGGGGGTTCTCGATGAGCGCGGAAACCTCCCCCTCGAGGGCGATCGCGCCGGTCTCCAGGACATATCCGTACTTCGCCGCCCCCAGCGCGACCTGCGTGTTCTGCTCCACGAGGAGCACCGTGGTCCCCGCCGCGACGATCTTCCGGATCGCCTCGAACATCTCCTTGACGACCAGCGGCGCCAGCCCCAGCGAAGGCTCGTCCATCAGCAGGAGCTTCGGGGTCGCCATGAGCCCCCGGCCGATCGCCACCATCTGCTGCTCTCCCCCGGAGAGCGTCCCGCACAGCTGCTCCTTGCGCGAGGCCAGGTGCGGAAAGAGGGAGAACACCCATTCCATCCTCCCGGCCGCTGCGTCCCGTTCGGCGGCGGCATAGGCTCCAAGCTCCAGGTTTTCCCGAACGGACAGGGACGGCCACAGCCTTCGCCCCTCCGGGATCATCGTGATCCCCCGCCGGACGATGTCGTGGGTCTTTTTCCGCTGGATCTCCTCCCCGCGAAACAGGACGCGGCCCGCCGACGGCGTGACCAATCCCGTGATCGACCGGAGCAGGGTCGTCTTCCCCGCGCCGTTCGGTCCCAGGATGCAGGTCATTTCCCCCTCCCCGGCACGGAAGGAGATCCCCTCGAGGACGTGTGCCTCGCCGTATCCCGCGGTCAGACCCTCCACGCTAAGCATCGGAGCGTTCCCCCAGATAGGCGGTGACGACGTCGGGATTTTCCACCGCCGCCTCCGGGGTTCCGTCGAAGATGAGCCGCCCGAAATTGAGCACCAGGATCCGGTGCGAGATCCCCATGATGGCGCGCATGTTGTGCTCGATCATCAGGATGGTGATTCCCCGCGAGGCGTTGAGCGACCGCAGGAAGGGGATGGCCTCCTGGACCTCGTGCGGATTCAGGCCTGCCAGGACCTCGTCGAGGAGAAGGAGGTCCGGACGGGTGGCGAGCGTCCTTGCGACCTCCAGGCGCTTTCTCCGGGGCAGGCTCAGGGAGCGCGCGGGCTGGTCGGCCGCCTCGGCCAGGCCGGTGGCGTCGAGGATCTCCGCCACCTCCCGCCGGACCTGCGACGACGGGCGTCGCCCTTTCTTCCCGAAGACCGCGGCCGCCTTGACGTTCTCGAATACGGTCATCTCGGGGAAGGGGCGCACTACCTGGAAAGTCCTGGCGATTCCCATGTGGCAGAGGCGGTCCGGGCGCAGCCCCGCAGTGGATTTCCCCCGAAAGCGGATCTCCCCGCCGGTAGGCGACAGGTAGCCGCCGAGAAGGGCGAAGAGGGTCGTCTTCCCCGCCCCGTTGGGGCCGATGAGCCCGACGATGTCTCCCGGATCCACCCGGAACGAAACCGACGATACGGCGCGCAAGCCCCCGAAGTCCTTCGAGAGCTGATGCACATCGAGGAGCGGGGGGGGCGAATCCGTCAACGCGTCATCTCCCGCGCGACGATCATCCGGAGAATTTCGGAAGTCCCTTCGTAAATCCTCAAAAGCCTCAAGTCCCGGTAGAATCGCTCCACGGCCATTCCCTTCATGTAGCCCATCCCACCGTGGATCTGGACGGCGCTGTCCGCGGCCCTCCCGGCGGCCTCCGTGGCCAGCACTTTCACCATCGCGGCTTCCTTCGTCACCCGCTCCCCCCGGTCGAGCTTCCACGCCGCGTGGTAGACGGCGTTGCGAACGGCGTAGGCGTCGATCGCCATGTTGACGAGCATCCACTGGATCGCCTGCCGGTTGATGATCGGCTCCCCGAAGGTCACGCGGGTCTTCGCGTATTCCATGGAGAGCTCCAGCAGCTTCTCGAGCGCCCCGAGGGCGCAGGCCCCCATCGTGAGGCGGCCCTTGTCGAGCACCTGCATCGCGATCCGGAAGCCTTCCCCTTCCCGGCCCAGCAGGTTCGCGGCGGGGACCTCGCAATCGTCGAAGATCAGCTCGCACGTGGTGGAGCCGCGGAACCCCATCTTCTTTTCAAGCTTCCCCACCGAGAATCCGGGCAGGCCCTTGTCCACGAGGAACGCGGAAATCCCTCTTGCCCCTTTCGACCGGTCGGTCAGCGCCATCACGGTGGACACGTCCGCGATATCCCCGTTGGTGATGAAGTGCTTCGTCCCGTTGAGGAGGTAGGTGTCGCCCTTGCGCACCGCCGTCGTCCGGATCGCCGAGGCGTCCGATCCCGCGTTGGGCTCGGTGAGGGCGAAGGCGCCGATCATCTCGCCCGAGGCCAGTTTCGGAAGATACTTCCGCTTCTGTTCCTGCGTTCCGGCGATGACGATCCCCATCGAACCGATCCCGTTGTTCGTCCCGATCCGGGTCCGGAAGCAGGCGTTCGTCCGCGACAGTTCCTCCATCGCTACGCACTGGCCCAGGACGCTCATCCCGTACCCGCCGGAATCCTGCGGGATCGCGAGGCCGAACAGCCCCAGTTCCTTCATCTTTTCGACGATGTGGCCCGGGATGCGGTCCTCTTCCTCGACCTGTTCGGAGATCGGTTCCAGCTCCTTCTCCACGAACTTCCTGACCGTCTCCCGGAAGATCAGAAGCTCTTCGGGCAGGGTGAAATCCACGTTCCCGTCCTCCTCACGATTTTGGCTATGGGCTGTCGATTAACCTATCTACATATAGCAGGATCCGCGCCAAGGATGTTTATATTCAAAAAGGCGTTTGAAAACAACTTGATTGGGTGTGAAGACCTAAGGGGAGGAGGGCCGCTATGTATCGATATTGCTACACGCCAGGAGGAAACCAACCGGTATTTAATTGATATATAAATTCATTTCTTTGTGAATCAAAATGGATACATGGTAGCAAATTGGATACAATGAGCGGCATTCAACATGAAGGAGGTTCATTTTTTCCCGTGCGGTTCCTTTTCGAGGAGGAATTTTTTGATTTTTTTATACAACAGGGTCCGGTGGATCCCAAGACGACGCGCCGTCGCCGTACGGTTTCCCCCCTCCACGCGAAGCGCCGCAAGAATCGCCTCCCTTTCCATCCTCTCCAAAAACCGCGTCAACGATTCCTCCGTCGTCCATGATGGAGACGGGGGCTGTCTCTCCGGGTCGACGTAGCCGGGAAGATCCTTCCTTTCCAGCGCGTCCGACCGGCCTGCCCAGAAGGCCTGCTCCAGAACGTTGGCCATCTCCCTCACATTCCCGGCCCAGTTGTAGGAAAGAAGCACGTCCAGCGCCTCGCGGGAGATCTTCTTCTCTTCCCGGCCGTATTGCCGGGCGATCGTCCGGTTGAAATGATGCACGAACAGGAGGATGTCTTCCCGCCGTTCCCGCAGGGGGGGGATGTGAATGGGTACCCGGTTGATCCGGAAGTAGAGATCCCCCCGGAATTTCCCGTCCCGGACGAGCGCGGACAAATCCTGGTTGGTCGCCGCGATCAGGCGGAAGTCGGCCTTCTCGGCCTCGGATGCGCCCACCGGAGTGAATTCCTTCTCCTGCAGGATGCGGAGGAGCTTGGACTGGATCCGCGGCGAGAGCTCGTGGACCTCGTCCAGGAACACCGTCCCCCCGTGCGCCTGCCGGAACAGCCCCGGCTTTCCCCTCGGGTGGGCCCCGGTGAACGCCCCAGGCTTGTAGCCGAACAGCTCCGCGTCGGCAAGCTCGTCGGAGATCGCGGCGCAGTTGACCCGGACAAACGGACCTTTTTGACGAAGCGAATGGTAGTGGATGGCATTGGCGAACAGCTCCTTGCCCGTCCCGGTCTCCCCCAGCAGCAGCACGGAGGCGTCGCTCCTGCAGACCCGCTGGGCAAGGTCCAGCGCCGTCCGGATCCCCGCGCTCTCGCCGATGATGTTCCGGAAGGAGTACCGGCTGTCCTTGAGGGAGGAGAGCTCCTCCTCGGCCGTCTGGAGGCGCGTTCGGAGCTCGTCGATTTCCCCGATGAGCCGGTTGAGCCGATCGACGTCCGCGAAGACGATTTTTCCGTAGGCGCCGATCACCTTCCCGTCGCGATGGATGGGGAACCTCGCGACGATGCGGATCTGGCCTCCCTGGAACTCCGCGATCTCGCCGACTTCCGGCTTACCGGAGCGCATCACCCGCGACAGCCGCGATCCCGGGTTGATCTCCTTGTTCGGCTTGAGGAAGGCATGCTCGTCGGAAACGGAAAAAAACCTCTCGTTCGCCTCGCTGAGGAAGAGGATCCGGTCCTGGTCGTCGACGATGATGTACCCCTCGAAGGGGTTCTGGAGGTTGTGGCCGAGGGCCTCGATGGCAATGTCGGTGACCGGGTAGGCGCGGAAGGCCTCGCGGATCCGCCGGGCGATTTCCGGATCGGACAGCAGTTTCATGGGCCCCCGTTGCGCGAAGCCGTCATGCGGATTTCGCCTTCTTGATCTCGGCGATCAGCTCGGGCACCGCCTTGAAGAGGTCGGCCACCAGGCCGTAGTCGGCCACCTGGAAGATCGGCGCCTCCTCGTCCTTGTTGATCGCCACGATCACCTTGGAGTCCTTCATCCCCGCCAGGTGCTGGATGGCGCCGGAGATCCCCAGCGCGACGTAGAGCTCGGGGGCCACGATCTTTCCCGTCTGGCCCACCTGCCAGTCGTTGGGCGCCCATCCCGCGTCCACCGCCGCGCGCGAGGCCCCGATCGCCGCGTGGAACAGGTCGGCCAGCTCCTCGACCAGCTTGAAGTTCTCCTGCGCCTTGATCCCGCGCCCCGCGGAGACGATCACCCGCGCCTCGGTCAGCTCCGGCCGCTCCGACTTGGTCTCCTGCCGGGATACGAACGCGCTGCCGCCCGCGTCCGCCGAGACGGCGATCTTCTCCACCGGCGATTTCGCTCCCGACCCCTGCGCCGGATCGAACGCCGTCTGCCGCACGGTGAAGAGCAGCGGGCTTCCGATCAGCTCGACGGTTGCGATGGCATTTCCGGCGTACATCGGGCGCTGGACGCGGACCTTGTCGCCGTCCCGGGTCAGCCCGACGATGTCGCTGGCCAGCGGGGCATCGAGCAGCCCCGACAGGCGCGGCATGAAATCCTTCCCGAACGTCGACGCCGGCGCGAACACCGCGCCGTACCCCTTTTCCCTCGCGACCTGCGCCACCGCGGGCGCGTAGGCCACCGCGAGGTATTTCGCGAACGCCGCCCCCTCGCCGAACAGCACCTTGCGCACGCCGAATCCCGCCACGGTATCCGCCGCCGCTGCCGCGGCGCCGTCACCCAGCACCAGCGCATCGACCTCGCCGCCGGCGAGTCCCGCATACGCCTTGGCCGCCGTGATCGTCGCAAGGGTGGTCTTCTTGAACGCCCCTTCCTGGTGCTCCACCACGACCAGTATGTCCGCCATATCGGAATTCCTCCCGGAAGATCGTTCCTAGAGTACCTTCGCTTCGTTCTTCAGCTTGGCGACGAGTTCGGCGACGTCGGCCACCTTCCGCCCGCCGGCACGCTCCTTGGGAGAGGCCAGCGACAGCACCTTCACCTTCGGCGCCGCGTCCACCCCGAGGGAAGCGGAAGGGATCACCTTGAGCTCTTTCTTCTTCGCCTTCATGATCCCGGGGAGCGACGCATAGCGGGGCTCGTTCAGCCGCAGGTCGGTCGTCACCACGCAGGGAAGCGGCACCTCGATCGTCTCGATCCCCCCGTCGGTCTCCCTTCCTACATGGGCTTTCTTGTTCCCGTCGAGAAATTCGATCTTCGAGGCGAACGTCGCCTGGGGCCAGGAGAGCAGCGCCGCCAGGATCTGCCCCACCTGGTTGTTGTCGTCGTCGACCGCCTGCTTGCCCAGGATGACCAGGTCGGGCTTCTCCTGCTCGACGACCTTGGCCAGGAATTTCGCCACGGCGAGGCTGTCCAGCCCCTTTTCCGCCTCGACCTGGATCGCCCGGTCTGCGCCCATGGCCAGCGCGGTGCGCACCTGCTGCTCGCCCTCCTTGGGGCCCACCGTCAGGATCACCACCTCGCCGCCCTGCTTCTCCTTGATCCGCAGCGCTTCTTCGACCGCGATCTCGCAGAACGGGTTGATGACCATCTTGATGTTGTCCAGAACGATCCCGCTCCCGTCCGGCCGGATTTTCACCTTCTCGTCCGGGTTCGGGACGGGCTTGATCGCCACCAGGATCTTCACGTCGCACCTCCGGGATGAATGGGTACCTTGATGCGGAAAAACAGGGGGATGATACCGGAAAGCCCCGGCGGAATCAATCTCTAAAATGAACGGCTATTCAGTCAGCAGGAACGGCAGGAGCGAGGGAAGGATCGCGGAGCACAGGGCGCCGAATCCCCCCCCGGCAGCGTCCGCGACCCAGTCCAGAAATTCCATCGACCGCCCGGGGATCCATTGCTGGTGGATCTCGTCCAGCGCCCCCATGACGGCGGCGAAGATCAGGCCCGCCGCCGCAGCGCTCCGCAGCGTGCTGCCGGATTCCCTCCGCCACATGGCGCACAGGAATCCCATCACGCCGTAAAAGCCCAGGTGGGCGACCTTGTCGGCATACGAAAAGGGAAGCACGATCCCCGGATTGGGGATGGAGGTCAGAATCAGGGTAAACCCTGCCCACAGGACCAGCGACACCAGGTAGATTCGTCTACGCGTCATCATAATAACTTGGGGACGTCCTTAAAACTTTG
>PQAK01000024.1 GCA_003105225.1 Deltaproteobacteria bacterium
ATGACCCGCTGGATGAAGGTCTCTTTCCCTTGCTCGCCGGGAGACCCGGCGCCGTGGGGGTTCAACGCGCGCCTCCGTGTCCGGCATGGCCGCCCTGGGAGGGGGCCGGCTCCTGGGATTGCGGCCGACCCTGGGATGACGGCTGCCCCTGGGGCTGCGGGGCTGGAGACGTTCCGCCCCCCGTCATCGCGGTAAGGGCGGCCCGAAGCCTCGATTCGGAGTCGAGGAGGAAGTTCGCCCGCACCGCGACCCGCTCGCCCTCCTTGACGCCGGACAGGATCTGCGCCTTCCCGTCGCCTCGGACGCCCACGTTCACTTCCCGGGGCTCGAGGCTCCCCCCCCCGAGGTCCACGAAGACGATCTGGCGGAGGCCCGTCTCGATCAGGGCCGAATCGGGGATTACCACGCCGGTCGCGGTTTCCAATTCCAGGAAAACATCGGCGTACATCTGGGGCTTCAGGCGCAAGCCGGGATTCGGAAACTCGAAACGCACCTTGAGCGTGCGGCTCTCGGGCGAGAGGGTGGGATAGACGTAGGAAACCCTCCCTTTCAGCCGGAGACGGGGATCGTAGGCGGGGGTGAGGACCGCTTCCTGTCCCAGGCGTACTTTCTGCGCCTCGTACTCGTAGAGGTCCGCCTCGATCCAGATCCGGGACAGATCGGTCACGGTGAAGAGCTCCATGCCCGGCATGATCCTCGTCCCCTCGAACACGTCCTTCGCCGTGACGTAGCCCGACACCGGGGCGTTGAGGGTCACCGTGCGCCGGGGCTTCCGCGTATTCTCGAGCTCGGCGATGAAGCTTTGCGGCACGTCGAAGAGCTCGAGCCGCCGCCGGGACGACTGGACGAGCTGCTCCGCCATCTCCTTCTCCTCGAGATAGGGGTTCTCCTTCATCCGCTCGCGCATTTCGATGGCGAGCAGGTACTCCCGCTGGCTGGCCACCAGCTCGGGCGAATAGATGTCCAGGAGCGGCTGGCCCTTCGTCACCAGTTGACCGGTGAAGCTGACGTGCAGCTTTTCGATCCATCCCTCGATCTTGGTCTGCACGCGCCGGATGCGCGTCTCGTCGGGAACGACGTTTCCCACCGCCCGCACCGAGCGGCTGATCTTCTCGCGCACCGCGGGAGCAGTCTGGACTCCGGCCAGGCGGAGGCTTTCGGCGCCCACCTTGATCGTGGAGTACCCTGCAACGGTACTCCCTCCGGCTCCGACTTCGTCCTCGTAGACCGGGACGTAATCCATGCCCATCTCGTCCTTGGCCGGGACCGGGGAGGTGACGGTCGGGTTCATGGGGTTGCGGTAGAAAAGGATCTTCCGCTCGCCCTTCGCCGCGCCTCTTCCCGCCACCTCCTTGGCGGTCTTCGTGAACTGGAGGAAGGATGACCCCTTCGTCATCCAGAAATAGGTCCCCGCGCCGCCGGCCGCGAGCGCCGCCAGCACGAGAAGGACTTGCGAAACGATCTTCCTGGAGGCCATTTTCCGTTCCCTTCGTTAGAAAAGTTCCCTGCCCACGACGAGCTCCAGATCCGCGGTCCGGATGCGCAGCCCCTCCGCGGTTTTTTCCCGGTCGATCTCCTGCTGGTACAGAGACAGCTGTCCCATCAGGATGGAAGCGAATTCGACCTGGCCCACTTGATAGGCGGCAAGAGAGGCGTTCACCGACTCCCGGGCCTGCGGCAGAAGGCCCGTGTCGAACAGGGACAAGGATTCCCGCAGGGCGGCGATGGCCGCCGTGATCTCCCGAATCCGGTTCTGGACGGCGTTCCACGCATTCTGGTAGCTGCTCCTGGCGGTGGAGACGTCCCGGATCGACGCCTCGACTTCCTTGTCCTGCTTCCTTGCGTGCCACAGGGGGACGGATATCATGACCTTCGCTGTGACCATGTCGGGCTCGTCCATGAAGTCGCGGTTCATGTACTCGGCGCCGATCTGGAAGTCCGGCAGGATCTGTTTCCGGGCCAGTTTCAGCGCGGTCTCCTTCTGGGACGTCGAGTCCATTTCCCGCTTCAGGTCGGGGTTCGAAGAGCGAGCGATCGCCAGAAGCTCCCCCTCCGGGTAGAGAATCTCCGGCATCGCGTAGGAGGAAGGGATCTCCACGGGGGTGTCCACCGGCATGCTTCGCAACGTGTTCAGGTCCGCCAGCAGCTCCACGTCCTTCTTCCGCAGGGCGATCAGCATCCTCTCCATCCGCGAGATCTCCACCTGCGCCTTGAAGAGATCCTGCTGCGGCGCCCTTCCGACCGCATACTTGGTGTTCGCCACGGCGAGGAGTTCCTGGAGCAGTGCCTTGTTCTTTTCCGTCAGGCGGATCACTTCCCGGTTCTCCATCAATAGGAAGAAGTCCCGTTTCACCCGGTAGCGAATGGAGTTCTTCACGCTCTCCACCCGGTCCGACGCCTGCACCGCCTCAAGCCGCGCGATCTCCTCCTTGAGGGACAGCTTGCCGGGAAAAGGAATCGCCTGCGTGAACCCGATCCCTTTCGAAGTCATCGGGTCCTTCGAAAACGAGAAATCGTCCACCGGGACGTTGGAAAGCATCAAGGAGAGCATGGGGTCGGGAAGCGCGCCGGCCGGGAGGATCCGCTCCGTCCTGGCTTCCGCGGTCGACCGCATCGCGTTCAGATCGGAGTTTCGCTCCAGGGCGTCCCGAACGAGCGCGCGAAGGGGTTCCTCGTTTCCTCCCGCTGCGTGTACCGCGGAGGGCGAGGGCGCGGGATCTTCGGCCCGGCCATGGACCGAGGAAAGCGACAGGAAGGCCAAGGATAACAGAAACGCCAACCCCCTGGTCCGCCATGCTCGATGTTCCGTCGTCACGCCGTGTCCCCTCTCCATCCCCGGATTTTCCTTTCCCGGGCTGTATATTCAACCCTTGACCCCTACATATAAACCGTAAAAATGCGGAAATCCATAATTTGTAACACTTTCATGGATTGCCGCTTTACGGACTATCGAAGATGGGTCCGGCTCCATCGCATCCTCATTTTCCCTCCTCCGGCGGGACGGGGCAGCAGGGGGCTAACGGTCCACAGCCGCCCGACAAGCCCCCCGCGGCCGGGCGCAGGCTGTAGGAGGACAAGGATCCGCCCAGCAGTAGCGTGGCCATCACCGACAGGACGACCGCCACCACGATCGAGACCGCGAAGCCGCGCCAGGTGGGACCGC
>PQAK01000025.1 GCA_003105225.1 Deltaproteobacteria bacterium
CCGCCGGGGACGATCGCGGTGGCGCCGGTCGCCAGCGGGAACAGCAGGTCGAAGACCCGCTGGCCGGTGATGAAGGGCAGCGTGGGAGGGAGCCGGCGGCGGAAGGGCCGGGGGGTCCGGACGGGCCAGCGCTGCATCAGCAGGATGGCGGTACCGTCCTCGAGAACGGCCACGGGATCGACGACCGTCCGCTCGCCTTCGAACACCTTCGCCAGGCGCCCGCCGCACCCGGGGGGGACCATCACCCGGTGCTCGATGCGGCCGGCCTCGGGGACCGCGCCGATCACTTCCCCCGGTTCCACCCGGTCCCCTGCCTTCACCGCGGGGCGAAACTCCCAGCGCCTGGCGCGGTCCAGGGAGGGAACCGAGATCCCGTGCATGATGAAATCGCCGCGGCGTTCGCGGATTGCCCCCAGCGGGCGCTGCACGCCGTCGAACACGGAGGTCAGGAGCCCCGGCCCCAGCTCCACCAGGATCGGCTCCCCGACGTCGGTCACCCGTTCCCCGAGCCGAAGCCCGGTCGTGTCCTCGTAGACCTGGATGGTGGCGAGGTCGGTCTCGAGCCGGATCACCTCCCCCAGGAGGCCCGCCTCGCCGACCTTCACGCGGTGGTGCATCCGCGCCTCCCCCATGTTTCTTGCCGCCACGGTGGGGCCGGAGACGCGGACGATGATTCCTTCGTCGGGCATGGAGGCTATCTCCGGATCTTGATGTGATAGCCGGTCGCCCGCTGCATCAGCCGGGCGATGTATTCTTCGGGTTTCATTTCGCCTTTCGAGATCCGGAAGGCCGGGATCGGGATGAAGACCGGGGACCGGCTGTCCTCCATCCTTCTCCGGAGCCTCTCGGGGAGCTGCCGGAAGAGCGACTCGTCCAAGAGGACGAGCCGCACCTCGGGATCCCCCAGGAGGGACTCGGACGCCCGCCGCAGCTCCTCCGGCGTTCCGGTCGGCCGCGCGCCCACCCCCGCCAGCCGGAACCCCGGGACCATCTCCTCGTCGACCAGCGCGATGACGTTCGGCACGCGATTTCGCCCCCTCCTTGCGCTTAATATTCGAGGATCAGGTGCTCCCTCAAGTCGAGGTCCGGAAGCCCCACCAGCCTGCCGCGGAAGATCATCCGGAGGTTCCGGATCTCGCGGGTCTTGTTCAAAAGATACGCCGCCAGCGGTCCCCATCCCAGGGGATCGGAACGCATCCGCGCGCGCATGGCGCGCAGCAGGACCCGGTCCAGCTGTCCCTCCACGGCGACGAGAAGCGGGATCCCCGCGAACGGGGAGGACACCGCTTTCAGCGCCCGGGCAAAGGTCGATCGGGCCGCGATCCCGAGCGCTTCGGCGACGGATTGCGCCCCCCGGATCCTGTCGAAGTCCCTGGGGGAGTAGATCCGTCCCCCCGGGAGAAAATGGATCCGGCGATCGTCTTTGCGGATCCCCTCCTCGACGGATTTGAGCGCCGTCATGAGATTGGCCCGGTCCACGGACAGGGAAAGGAAAAGGCGGAGGGCGTCCTCCGGGTCGTCCCCGCCGCGACCCCCCCGGATCTCTTCCAGGAGGCGCGCCGCCCGGCCCGTCCGGAACCGGTCGAGGGCCGTCTCCACGAAGAACAGGTCCCTGGGATCCCGGTACTCTTTCATCGCCCGGGAAAGCGGGCCTCCCCACGGGTCCCGCCACGTCGCGAGCAGGTCGGCCACGGCGCGCAGGCTCGGCTGCCTGCACAGTTCCTGGAGCGCCGCTTCCCCGTGGATGCCGGTCGGGACCAGGGATGCGAGGATCTCCTCCGGGGACAGTCCGGCGGCCTTCCCGCGCAGGATCGTCTTGATCGCCTGCAGCTCCCAGCTCGAAAGGAGGAGCCGCACCGCCTCCCGGCAATCCCCGGCCGACAGGGAGAGCAGCCGGGACAACGTCTCCTGGAAATTCCTGCGCAGACCCTCCTCCATCCGGGCCGTGTCCGAGGCGGCGGCGCCGACGGAATCGAGGAAACGCCCGTACGGGGTCTCGCGCAGCGCGATGGCGATCTCGCGGAGCCCGGGCGAGGAAAGGAGCCTTTCGTAATCGGCCCGCGCGAGGAGCAGGCTCCCCATGGACCGGAGCCTCGCGTTGAGGTAAAACAGGTCACTCATCGGCGTCGACCAGCCTTCGATGGATTTCCGCCATCAACGCCGGGCGGGCGTTTTCCAGCCGCGCCTTCAGGGTGTTCCGGATGCGAACCGTGCCGGCTTCGTCCGATGCCTCGACGCCTCCGATCTCCTCCTCCGGCAGGGGGGCGCGCCGGATGCGCGGGTCGGAGAGCAGCGGCTCGAGCGCCTTGAGGGCGTCGGCATCCGCGAAAAGGACCACGTTTCCCGCCGGGATTTCCGGGAGGATCTCGCGGTACAGCCGCTCCGTTACCCGCGGGTACCCCTCCCCGGAGGGCACCTGCGACAGGCGCTCGCGCAACCGGGCCAGGATCTCTTGCGCGAGAGCCGCCTGCGCGCGCAGTTCGACCGCGTTCGCCTCCCGCCGCGCGCGGTCCAGCCGGAGGTTGCGCTCGCGCGCCGCCTCCCGCTCGAACGTTTCCCGGGAGGCGCGCTCCATCGCCTCCGCCTGCGCCATCGCGCCGGCGATCCGGCGGCCGGCCTCCTTGCGGGCCTCGCCCAGGATCTCCGCTTTTCTTTCCTCGGCGCTCCCGATCAGGTGCAGGGCCAGCGCTTCGTATCCCATTCCCGCCTCACTTGAGCGTGGTGAGGATGAGGATGGCGACGGTGAAGCCGAAGATGACCAGCGTCTCGGGGATCACGAGCAGGATGATCACCGTCCCCAGGGACTCGGGTTTCTCGAGGATGGCCCCCACGGCGGCGGCACCGATCCTTGCCTGCGCCCATCCGGTGGCGAGGGCGCAGAGCCCGATCGCCAGCCCGGCTCCCAGCGCGATCAAACCGACGGTCATTGACGTGTCCTCCTCTTCTTGGCCTTGTCGGCCATCATGCGACGATTTTGAAGGGTTTGTAGGCCCGACCTCCCCCATCGAAAAAATTCTCGAAAAACTCCACGTAGTGGAGCCGGAGCGCCTGGATCGTGGGCGACAGGATGCAGAAGCCGAGGTTGATCGCATGCAGCGTCACCGCGGCGACGATTCCCAGCGCCGGCCACGGGACGAGGAAGACGATCCGGTTGGCCGTGTAGGCGAGGGCGACGGAGGCGACGCCGATCCCCATGATGCGGAGGTAGGAAAGGATGTTCATGAGGTTGTGGAGCTTCATCGCGGCGGCCGGCCCCCCGGTGAAGATCATCACCGGGAGGCTGACCGCGATCACCGCCAATCCGGCAGGGAGGAACGCCCGGGGAGCTTTCCCGAGGATCCCGGCCAGCATCCCGAGGAACCCGATCACCAGCACCAGTCCCGCGGCCCTTGCGGCGGTCTCGCCCCGGTTCCCGCTTTTCCACGCGGAGCGGATGCCGAGCACGATTCCCAGGAGGACGTGGGCGGCTCCGATCGCCAGCGCGAACAGGATCGTCTCCAGGAAGTCCCCCATCCGGTGGAGAAAGAGGGGGCGCAGGCCCAGCCGGGTTCCCAGGTCCCCGAACAGCTCGCCGTAGGCGATCCCCCAAAGGATCGCCGAAACGGCGGCCCAGGAGAACACGGTCGCCGCGTCGGCAAGGAACCGGTTCGAGCGGTACCGCCGCTTCACCAGCGAGGCGATCGCCAGCAGCAGCAGGCCGTAGCCGATGTCTCCGATGATGATCCCGTAGAACAGGGGGAAAAAGAGCGCGATGTAGGGCGTCGGGTCGATCGTCCCGTAGCGGGGGAGCGGAAGGATGCGGGTGAAGATCTCGAACGGGCGGACCAGGGGAGAGTTGGAGATGGCGATCGGGACCTGCTCCTCCTCCGGCTTCCCGATGGGGAGGCGCTCCATGACGACCTCTTCCCCGTACGCGGACGCGAGCGATTTCTCCAGCCCGCCCAGTTTCTCCCGGGGGATCCAGCCGTACAGCAGGAACGTCAGGTGCGACTCGAAAAAGGAATCGGACGCGAGAAGCTGCCCGATCCGGTTTTCAAGCCAGAGCCGCGCCCCCGCAAGCATCCCGCGCCACCGGTCCGACACGGCGGACAGCTCCGCATCCAGCTCCCGGATCCTTCCGGGGATCTCCTCCTGCTTCCGGAGGAGGATCTCGAGCGCTTCCCCGACGGGCTTGTCCGCCACGGAGGAGGGAAGGCGAAGCTCCCCGATGTTTTTTTCCCAGAGGAGGGCCTTGGCTTCCGACGCCTTCTCCGCCGGAAAGATGAGGAGTCCGGCCAGCGTCTCCTTGTCCACTTCCCGATAGAGGATCTCGTAATGGTCGCCCGCCAGCCGGGAGAGCGCCTGCTCCAGGAGGGGGGCCGCGCCGCGGTCCTGGGCCTGGAAAAGAAGCCCCATGCATTCGAGGTCGCGGCTTTCCCGGACGACCGCGATCAGCGGGGCCAGGGCGTTGAGGACCTTTTCATAGCGGGAGAACAGGGAGCTCTCGTCCTCCAGCCGCTTCCGTTCCGCCAGGACCGTCTCCACCCGCAGGGCGATGGAATCCAGCGGGGCGAGATGGCCGCGGAGCGAGGCCTCGTTCCCCGCAAGGGGCGGGGGAACGAACGCCTCCCCGGTCCCCGCGCCGTTCCCCCCCGGGGAGGGGGGGAGAACCAGGAGAAGCTTCCGGATCTTGTCCAGCGCGGACTCGAGGATTTCGCGGATCCGCAGGGCGTCGCCCGTGACGATATGGCGACGGATCACCGGGATCTCGGACTCGACCTCGTGCAGGTCCCGGGGCCTCGACTCGATGTGGACGTCCCCCTCGTCCTGCAGCAGGCCGACCACCGCCGGAAGAAGGGGCCGGGAGCCCAGGATGCGGATCTTGGCCATTTCGACGATCACGAAGGGAGCACCATTTCCAGCAGCCGTTCCACGATCGCGTCGATCTCGGTCCCGTGTTTCCGGGACCGCCGCTCCGTCCGGGCCCGTTCGCGCTCCCGCAGCGCGACGGCTTCCCCCTCGATGCGGGAGATCGCCGCTTCGAGGGCCTCGCTGCGCCAGCGCGAGATCCGCTGCCGCCGGGCATCCAGGATCTCCGCGGCTTCCGCGTCGGCTTTCCGGAGCAGCT
>PQAK01000026.1 GCA_003105225.1 Deltaproteobacteria bacterium
GTCGTTTGCTGTATTCACGCTACATGGAAGCCATCCTGGAAACGGAGAGGTGGGTGCGCGAGAAGATGCCCTGCATCGATCTCCTGTCTCCGCGCCTTCATTCGAGGCATTACCGGTGGTGGACCTTCGTGCGGCGGTTTCTGCAGGGACAGATCATGGCCGTTCGACATCCCCGCCCGGCGCGCCTTCCGTGAAAACGCGGCCCGCGATTCAAACCTTCCGGATATAGAAAGACCCCGGCTCGCGATCCGGCGTCAGGAAAGGGCATTTTTCCCTCAGTTGTTCGTAATGATGGTGATGGAGGTAATTCAGCGCCCCCAGAATCTTCCATTCCCTGTTGGATGTCAAAAATGCCTCCATCAAATACTGTTCGTTCCAGAACCTTACCTCTTCCTTTACCCAGGGTTCCGGATAATCTCTCGGTGAGAATACGTCATGGAGATGAACGATGACGCCTTTCCTCAAGGAAGGGAGGAGTTCAAGGTATTCAAATAGGACATCGCCTTGCGGCCGGATCATGTGGGAGGAGTCGATGAACAGGATATCGTTCTCGGCCAGCTCCAGGAATATATCTCCGCCGACATCCTCGATATTCTTTCGAATGACGGTCGCTTCCGTTTTTTCGAGCCACGGCATTTCGAAAGGTTCGATACAGACATGTTTGCACTTATAGTCCCTTGCCTCCGATTCGTTTTTCCTTATCGCCTTTATCGCCATGAGGGTTGAATGGCCGCTTCCGATCTCGAAAATCCTTCTCGGTTTCTTCAGTCGGATAAGGTTATACAAATATTCGGCATCCCCCGACTCGAAGGCGATGTTGCCGAAATAGAAGGTCAGATCATCCGGTTTCGAAAGGGGAATGTCTTGCAGTTCATCGTTGTACCGGAATCGGCGCAAGGTATCCAGCTGTTCGTCGACATTCCAGTCGATTCCAGGCAGCATCCGATCTGCCGACAAGGGTCGTTTCAGGCGATGTTCATTGAATAACGGTTCATAATAATGATCCCTTATCGGAAACACCCCGATCCGCAGCAGAATCTTTTTGCATAGAGGCAGACGCTGGATCCCCGCGAACCTGACCATTTTCAGAAGGACCGCCGCCGGCAAAACCAAGGGGGCCATGGCGAGATCGGCAATGAAATGCAGGAGCTTATCGGGTGAGGCCTTCGATGGATCTTCCGGATAGGTCACGGTAGGTCTCCTCAAGCGTCGTTTCCAGCGTGGCTGCGGAAAAATTCCGGTCGACGTGCCGTTTTCCGGCGGCACCGATGGCGCTGCGCCGTTCCGCGTCCCGGAGGAGGCGTACGACCGAAGCAGCGAAATCCTCCGGACGGTCGGCGATGACGATCTCCTCTCCGGGCTTGGCGCGGATCCCCCCGTTTCCGAACGAGGTGGTGACGACAGGCACCCCCGCCGCCATGGCGTCGAGGATTTTCACGATGATGCCCCCTCCCGCCAGGATCGGCGCGACGAAGACCGCCGCCGACCTGTACGCATCCTCGACGCGCTCCACGTACCCTGCGATCGTAACGCGGGAATCGCCGGCAAGTTCCCTTTCGAGCGCGTGGGGCATTCCTCCGCCCGCCACCATGAATTCGGCATCCGGCGCCTCCCTTTGGACGGAAGGCCAAACCTGCCGGAAGAAATAGCGGACGGCGTCGATATTGGGAGGGCGGTTCATCGCTCCCACGAAGAGGATCCGGTTGGCGATCTCCTCACGGGGAAGACCGGTGAAATCGATTCCTCCCGGATAATCGAGAGTGCGGAAGGGTATCCCCGGGTAAAACTTTTCCCCCCAGTCCTTGTCATCCCCGGACAAGGTGAAAACGCGGTCAAACCTGGATACCGCCGATCTCTCGACCGCCTGTTTCGTTTTCCACAAGCACCAAGCACCGATTCGCCGTATTCCCCGGGAAGACAGGAATCTCCGGTAGGCGGGCTTGGCGATGATGTCATGGCAGGTGAGAACCGAAGGAACCCCCCGCGTCGGCGCGAGGAAGTAACCGGTTTCCGTGAACTCCACGTGGCACACATCGAACCGATGGCGGTGCAAGAGTTCCTTCGCCTTCCGGGAAAGGAGGAAATACGACCAGACGGTACGCAGGACGGAGAGCGGGCTTTCCAGGTTCACCGGCCCCGCCGCCGGAACCGTCTCCATCCCGGACAGCAGCACCCGGAGTCCCGGCAGATTCCGTTCCTCGCCCGGAAAGACGCGCGAGAGAAGAAAAACCGAATGACGGCGGCATAGGCGACGCAGCAGAAAATAGACCAGCTTGCCGCCCGCATGCGGGACACCCGGATATGGCAGGAAAGGCGAAACCAACAGGACGTTCAACGGAATCTCGCTCCGGTTGACCGTACCCTGGGAAATCGGCTCATCCCTGCTGCTTCAGGGCGTCGCCCGGGTCGGTGGCGGGAGTGTCGCGATCGGGGGCAGCGGCGGGTCCCCCCGGGGAGGATCGTTCCTGCTGCATCAACGCCAGCTCCTGCGCGATCTTCTTGTTCATCTGGTGCAGTTTCGATATGGCGATCGAAAAGTGGATCAGGATGAGGATGATGAAGAGGATCCCGACAAGGAAAAGGAAGGATGGGGGGTAGGCGATCCCGGCGGCGAGCGACAGCCCCTCCAGCCATTCCCGCTTCACCGACAGGATCAGGATCACCAGGCTCCCGCAGAGCCATAGGATCGAATATTCCTCACGGAGCCGCCGCCGCCGGACCATCTCCAGGATATAGAAAAGGAGAGCGACGGACATGCACACCGAAAGGAAGGTCACCCTGCTCAACCGAATCTCCTGATGGCGTTGATAAGGAAAGAAAACGTCACTTTGACCATATAATATAACGCGCCGAATGTTGTGATCGACGATTTTCCCTCGGCGCGCGCGTGCATGCGGACGGGGACTTCCATCGTCCTCGCCCCGATCCGGTGCATCAGGATATAGGCGTCCACTTCCGGGTAGTCGGAAGGATAGTGGAAGGAGTAGAACTCGATCAGCCGGCGGTTGATGGCGAAGAATCCGGAGGTGGGGTCGGTCACTCTGTACCCGGTGATCAGGTTCACGAGGACGCGGAAAAACCGGATGCCGAAGATTCGGGGAAGCGATACGCGGTATTCGGTCTCGCCCAGAAATCTTGATCCGATCGAGGCATCCGCATCGCCGGAGAGGATGGGTTCGAGCACCGGCGGGATGTCGTCGATTTCGTGCTGTCCGTCCCCATCGATGCGGACCAGCGCGTCATAGCCGCTTTCCCTGGCGAAAAGGAACGCCGTCTGGACCGCGCCTCCGATCCCCAGGTTGCAGGGGAGGTCGAGAACGATGGCGCCTGCCCGTTTGGCGGCTGCGGAGGTTCCATCCGGCGACCCGTCGTTGACGACCAGCACATCGTAGGGGAATTTCCGTTTGATCGCGGCGACGACCGGCCCGATGGACTTCTCCTCCCGGTAGGCGGGGATGGCTACCAGCACGCGGGGGGCTATCCTGGGATCGTCTGCCGTCAACGTGGAATCGTTCCTTCAATGGAATGATAAACTTATAGCATAGCGGCTTCCCCGTGTGGAAATCCCCGTCGAGCCCGGGTATCATGATCGGCATGACATGCTTATGGAGCAGGAGGAAGTTCCTGCAGGCCGCAGGAGTCGCGGCCGGTATGCTCGCGGCCGGAAGGGACGGCTGGCTCCAGGGCGGGGTCCCGTCATTCTCCGGGGAGGCCGCCGCGCAAGGGGCCGGAGCGACGGTGGCGGTGGCGTCCGGAGCGGGACCCGGGGAGAACGCGCGAAAGGCGGTGGCTGCGCTCGGAGGGATCCATTCCTTCGTTTCCCGCGGCGACGTCGTTGTCCTCAAGCCGAACATCGGGTGGGACCGCACCCCCGAGCAGGCGGCCAACACGAACCCCGACGTCGTCGTCGCGGTGGCGGAGATGTGCCTGTCGGCGGGCGCGAAGGAGGTGCGCGTCTTCGACCGCTCCTGCAACGAGCCGAGGCGCTGCTACGCGAACAGCGGCATCCCGGCCGCCCTGGAAGCGTTCGCCAGGAAGCACGGGGCATCGGATGTGCTGCGCGTCTACCATGTCGAGGACCGGAAGTTCCAGCGGACTTCGATCCCGGGAGCGCTCGTCATGAAGGAATGGGCCCTTTACCGCGATGCGATGGAGGCGGACCGGATCATCAATATCCCGATCGCCAAGCACCACTCGCTGGCGACCGTAACGCTCGGACTGAAGAACCTGATGGGGATCATGGGAGGGAACCGGGGGCAGATCCATTTCAACCTGCCGGAGTGCCTGGTCGACCTGCACCGCAGGGTGCGAACCCGTCTGACGGTCATCGACGCCACGCGCGTACTGGTGCGCAACGGGCCGACCGGCGGGAACCTGGACGATGTGCGCGCGGTGGGGAAGATCTTCGCATCGGCCGATGTCGTCGCCGCCGACGTGGTCGCCGCGGAGAAGATCTTCGGCATGAAGGCCCTTGACGTGGCGCACATCCGGAAGGCGCTGGACGCCGGCCTGGGAATCTCTTCCGCCGCACAGGTTCGCGTGGTCGAGGCATGAGTCCGATCCGGCCCAAGCGGAACCCGGAAGTCGTATGGCGGATGGAACAAGGGATGCATGCGATCGCCTGGGACAAGGTCCGCAAGGAAGAGGCGTACGAGGACGTGGGCGTGCTCACCTTGATGGTGCACGGGGCGATCCACCAGCTGAATCTCGTGGGCGCCGAAATCTGGACGCGGATCAACGGGATCAACTCGGTGGAGAAGATCGCGGGCGAGATCGCTCCGCTCTTCGGGTGGGAGGAGGAGGAAACGCGGGAAGCCGTACTGGAGTTTCTCGAGGGGATCCGGGAGCGGGGTTGGGTGACGCTTCCGGGAAAATAGCCGGCGGCGGTTCTCGCGCGGAAAATCCGGTTACAATAGACAAACTGCCTATTCGGAGGGTGGGGATTGGACCATACGGTACCGGTGCGAGTCCGGTGGGATGTCGACTTCCACGGCAGGGCGGGGCGCACGAAGCGGATCGCGCGCCAGATCCGCGAGGCGTCGCCCAAGGTGGTCGAGCTGAGGATCGAGGGGGAAAAGGGGATCTCCGAGCTCCCGGCGGTCTTCGCCGAGATCCACAAGTGCAATCCGTGGATCGAGGCCACCGTCCGGCTCTTTCCGGGCGCGGCCGCCCTCGCGCAGCGCGGGTATCCCATGAAATTCGTTTGGGAGGTGGACGTCCGCGAGCCGTTTGACGGGTTGCTTCCCCATGGTGCGGAAGCGATCTCGTTCACGGCGGACGAGAGCTCCCTGGCCGGACTTCCCGATGTCCTGGAAGAGTTCACCGGCAGCAGGGCCCGCGTGCTGCATCTGCCCAACGTCAACGCCATCCGCGCCCTCGCGGAGGTGGGCCATGTCCCCATCCCCCGGATCGAGCAGCTCCAGGCGGCGGTGGAATCCGTTTCACGGCTCTCCGTGTCGTTGAAGGGGAAGAGCCTGGTCATCCACGATTACTTCCTCTGGAAGCTTTTCCATGACGTCTTGCCGGAGGAAACGGGGAAGCGGATCGGCTTCCTGGGGTGCCATGCCGCCTCCGCCCTGGCGTACGTGGACTGGGACGGGAATGTGTATCCGTGCGATTCTCTACCGATCCGGCTCGGGAACCTCCAGGAGGCGACGTTGCAGAAGATCTGGCGTTCGCCCGCAAGAATCCAGATTCTGGACACGCTCCGGGCAGCCCCGTCCGGTTGCGAGGGGTGCAGCCAGTTCGAAGGATGTCATGCCGGCTGCCGGGGTCTTGCGTATACCGTCTCGGGATCGCTGTCCTCCAGGGACCCGTTCTGCCGGGAATCGCCGTCCGCGGGGGCGAAGCGGAAGTTCGAACTTTAACTCTTCCCGGTGTTGGTTTACAATCACGGGAATTTTCGGGTTCTCTCATGCCCGACGATCGGAATGCTGCGGCGGTCGTTTCTTCCTATCAATGAAAAAGGCATCCCGGAAGGACGGGTGTGGTGTCGGACGATACGTCATGCATTCGAATATCGAGAGGAGAAAAAGGGTGGGGAAATCATTCAGGGGCGCGGTAGGCATTCTTTTCGCCGTGGCGTTGACGCTGGGGATGGCAGGCTGCTCCAAGACGGACGGGAAAAACGAGATCGTGGCGAGCGTCAACGGAGAAGACATCAAGGTGGGGGATCTGCGGGAGATCCTCGGGGTCGCGGGAGGCGCGACGCCGACGGCGGATGTGCCTCCCGAAAAAAAGAAGGAGGCGTTGGATCGCCTGGTCTCGAGCTTTCTCCTGGCGCAGGACGCCAGGGGGAAGGGGCTGGACAACACCACGGAGTACAAGCAGGCCATCGCGCAGAGCGAACAGGGGATCCTGATCGCCGCGCTCTTCCGCAAGGAGATGGAGGCGAAGGGAAAGGCCGGCGATAAGGAGATCGAGGCGGAGGCGAAAAAGCTGAGAGAGGCCGACAAGAACCTTTCCGAAAAGGATGCGAAAGACCGCGCCGGCAAAATGCTGTCCAGCCAGATGACGCGCAAGGTGCAGGAAGATCTGATCGCGGCGGCGAAAAAAGACACCCCCACCTCGGTCGACAAGGAACAGATCCAGAAGATCGGCAAGGGGGAGAATGTGGGCGATGACGTGATCCTGGGCACCGCCGGAACGGCGAAGGTGAGCTACGGCGATATCAAGCGGTTGGTCGGCGGACTTTCCCCGGACACCAAGACCACCTCGTCCCTGCTGAAGAACCCGATGATGGTGGAACGGATCACGGACCGGGAATTGACGAGCCGGGCGCTTGCCGCCTACGCGAAGAAACAGGGAGTCGAAGGTTCGGAGACCGTCAAGACGGTGAGGAAGAACCTGGAGCGGTCCGTCCTGATCAGCCTGCTGGCGGACAAGGTGGTGCTGAAGGATATTCCCGTCACGGACAAGGAGATCGGGGAAGCCTACGCGGAGCACGCCACGGAACTGGTCCGGAACGGCAAGAAAGTCCCTCTCTCGGAAGTGAAGGAGCAGATCCGCGGCTTCCTCCAGAACAACAAGAAGAAAAAGGTGCTGGACGACTATATCGAGGGGCTGAAAAAGAAGGCCAAGATCACCATCAACGAGTCCGTGTTGCAGAAGGTGTGAGGGAAGGCGGCGAAGGACGGTACGATGCGGAATCGAATCGGGCGCCTCCTGGTCTCGGTCGCCTGCGCATGCGGCATCGCAATCGGGGCAGTGATCGCCCACGCCCAGGAAAAGACGATGACGCCGCTGCCGGCGGGAGTCCCTCCCGCCGAGGGGATCCGGATGCTCGAAATCGGGGACGCCGCTCCCGACTTCAGCATCCGTGACCCGGAAGGTGTTCCGTTCCATTTCGCGGAGGCGAAGGGAAAAAGGCCGGTCCTCCTGGTGTTCTGGTCGATTTTCTGCGAACCGTGCAGGTTCGAGATGCCGGTCATCCAGAAGGTGTACAACCGGCACAAGGACTCGGAACTGGAAATCGTCGCCATTGCCCTCGACGGGGAGCCGCTGAAAGGCAGCATTCTGGGATTCGTGCGGCAGGAAGGATATACCTTCAAGGTCCTGGTCGACGAACTGGACGCGAAGGAGGCGTTCAAGGCGGCCGACCCTTACGGTGTCGCAGGGACGCCCACCATCTATCTGGTCGACAGGGCGGGAAGGATCGCGCTCGCCAGGGCGGGCCGGCTGAAGGAAGAGGAGCTGGAAAAGGCCGTTCAGGCCGTTTTGAAGAAGTGAAAGGGACGCCCCTGTCTTCCCCTCCGCGCTTCCTGTTGTTCGATCCGACGGGAGAGGGCTGGCCGAAGGTCGCTCTTCCGCAGGTGGCCTTCGCCGGCCGTTCGAACGTGGGGAAGTCCTCGCTGCTCAACGCCCTTGTCGGGCACAGGCGGCTTGCCCATGTCAGCCGGACCCCCGGACGGACCCGGGGGCTCGCCTTTTTCGAGATCGAGGGGAAGTTCGCGTTCGTCGACCTGCCGGGATACGGATATGCGAAGGTATCCCGCGAGGAGCGGGACGTCTGGAAGACCCTTGTCGAGGGGTACCTATCCTCCTGCCGCAGGCTCCGGAAGGTCTATCTTCTGGTCGACGTCCGCCGCGGGCCGGGAGAAGAGGAGAAGATGCTCTCCGCGTACCTGCAGGCGCACGGCATCCCCTGCCGGTGGGTGGGGACGAAGGTGGACAAGCTTTCGCCCGTCGAGCGGGCCGCCGCCGGCGCGCGGTTCGAAGGGCTCGAAGGGCCCCGGAAGGAAGCCGGGCCGTTGCTCGTTTCGGCCAAGACGCGCGAGGGAATCGACCCTTTATGGCGGGATATCCGGTCCTCTTTTTCCCCTTGATTGTTTCCGGGGAAAGGGGTATTCTTTGCGCGATTTAGCGCCGGCCCGGCCCTGCCAATACGAAAGCGGCACTAAGTAAGTCCGCCTCACCCAACCGGCGGACGCGGAGGGTACACCTTGTTTCCCATCGTCGAAAGCAGAGAAATCGCAAAAAACGTGCTCCTCCAGAGGATCCTTGCGCCGCGGATCGCGCGCAAACGCAGGGCGGGGCAGTTCCTGGTCATCCGCAGGGGGGAGTTGAGCGAACGCATTCCGTTGACCATCGTGGATTCCGACCCGGTCGAAGGCACCGTGACGATCATTTTCCAGGCGGTGGGAAAATCGACCGCGGAAGTGGCCGGATTGAAGGCGGGGGACAGCCTGCTCGACGTTGTCGGCCCCCTCGGACTTCCGACGCACGTGGAGAACCTCGGCACCATCGTGGGCATCGGCGGCGGGATCGGCGCGGCGCCCCTCCTTCCCATCGCGACCGCTTTCAAGCGGGCGGGAAACCGCCTGGTCTCGATCGTCGGGGCCCGGACGAAGGACCTCCTCATCCTCGAGGACGAAATGAGGGCGATCTCCGACCAGATCACCGTGACGACCGATGACGGTTCCTACGCCAGGAAAGGGTTCGTGACGACCGCCCTGCAGGACCTGATCGACGCAGGGACGAAAATCGCTCTCTGCATCGCCATCGGTCCGGTGCCGATGATGCGGGCGGTGGCGGAGGTGACCCGCCCCCACGGGATCAAGACCGTGGTGAGCCTCAACCCGATCATGGTGGACGCCACGGGGATGTGCGGGGCCTGCAGGGTGTCGGTCGGCGGCAAGACCAAGTTCGTATGCGTGGACGGTCCGGAATTCGACGGGCACGAGGTGGACTTCAAGGAACTGGTGATGCGCAACCGCGCCTACCTGAAGGAAGAGAAGCAGGCGATGGACAAGTTCCTGCACAAGGACGGAAAGTGCATGGGGCCGGCGGCTCCCGATCCCGTGAAGACCGGCCCTCCGGCCGGTGCGGCCGTCACGACGGGAGGGGGAAACTGATGGCCGACGTGACGCAGACCCCGATCGCCCCCCGTCCCAAGGTCGGAAGCATCCCCCGGCAGCCGATGCCGGAGCAGCCCCCGGAGGTCCGGAAGAAGAACTTCCGGGAAGTCCCCTTCGGCCTGACCCCCGACCTCGCCATCCTCGAGGCGACCCGCTGCATCCAGTGCAAGAACCCGGCATGCGTCAAGGGGTGCCCGGTCAGCGTGCAGATCCCCGAGTTCATCGACCTCGTCCGCCATGGGAAGTTCGTCGAGGCGGCGAGGAAGATCAAGGAGACCAACGCCCTGCCCGCGGTGTGCGGCCGCGTCTGCCCCCAGGAGGAGCAGTGCGAGATGCCGTGCGTCCTCGGCAAGAAGGGCGAGCCGGTGGCGATCGGCCGCCTCGAGCGGTTCGTCGCCGATTTCGAGCGGGTCACCGGCAACGTGGAGATCCCCGAAGTCGCGCCCCCCACCGGCAAGCGCGTGGCCGTCGTGGGCGCCGGCCCCGCGGGGCTGACCGTCGCCGGGGACCTCGTCAAGCTCGGTCACGACGTGACGATCTTCGAGGCGCTCCACAAGGCCGGCGGCGTGCTCATGTACGGCATCCCCGAGTTCCGCCTGCCCAAGGACATCGTCCAGTCCGAGGTGGAGTACATCCG
>PQAK01000027.1 GCA_003105225.1 Deltaproteobacteria bacterium
GTCGTCTTCTGCAAGACCGCGTCGCTCATCGCCGCGGCCGCCGAAACCGGGGCGGTGCTCGCCGGGGCCGACCCCGCGACGCGCAAGGCGATGTTCGGGTTCGGGAAGTCGGTCGGGATCGCGTTCCAGCTGGTCGACGACATCCTCGACTTCACGGGGACCGAGAAGTCGCTCGGGAAGCGCCCCCTGCAGGATTTGCGGGAGGGGAAGGTGACGCTTCCGCTCCTGCACGCGCTGCGCGAGGCGGGGGCCGCGGACCGCGAGCGGGCGCGGCGCGCCCTCGGGAAGAAGGAGCCCGCGGACCGCGACGTCGCCTTCCTCGCCGGCCTGGTCGCCCGCCACGGCGGGATCGGGTACGCCGCCTCCCGGGCGAGGGAGTACGTCCGGCGCGGGAAGCGGTACCTCGCCGCCCTGCCCGATTCGACGGCCCGGTCCGCCCTGGTCGCCCTGTCCGACTACGTGGTCTCCCGAACGGCCTGATTCCGCCTTGACGCACGGGACGCCGGACGGCAGAATGGTCTTGCAGATCGGAACGTTCCCGCCGGGGCAAGGGAAGATGGTGCGAATCCATCGCTGCCCCGCAACTGTAACCGGCGACGAAATCCGCGAATAAGCCACCGGGGGGGGACCCCCCAGGGAAGGCGCGGAGAGTAGGCTCGAACCGGAAGCCAGGAGACCGGCCCGACCGGGATTTTCCCGGAACACCTTTCGCGGGCGAAGGGTCGGGACTGCGGGCGCTTGGCACATCCTCCCCCCACTCTCTCTCCCGCGAAGGAGACGAGGCTGGGGGGATTTCTTTTGCTGCAAAATGATGACGGACGCGAGGGCGGAAGGCCGGCCGGGGTCGCCCGGGGATGCGCTCTCCTTCTCATCCTGCTGTCCTGCCCGGCTTTCGTTCCCGGAGCGCGCGCCGCCGCCCCGGTCGAGATGAAGGACGACCGTGGGGTCGCCGTGCGGCTGCAGGCGGAGCCCCGCCGGCTGGTCTCTCTGGCACCGAGCCTGACCGAGATCGTCTTTCTCCTGGGGCAGGAAAAGAAGCTGGTCGGCGTCACCCGCTACTGCAACTACCCGCCCGAGGCGAAAACGCTGCCGAAGATCGGGGGGATCGCGGATCCCGACATCGAGCGGATCGTCGCGGCCGCCCCGGATCTCGTCCTGTGCACCACGGACGGAAACCCGAGGGAAAAGGTCCGGGCCCTCGAGGAGATGGGGATCCCGTGCTTCGCCGTCGGCCCCCAGGACCTCTCCGGCATCTACGCAGCCATCGAGCGGATCGGGAGGCTCCTGGGCGTTCCGGCCAGGGCCCGCCGGGAAGCGGACGCCTTGCGCATCCGTGCGAACCGGGCGGCGAACCGGGCGGCGGATCCCGCTCCCGGGGTTCTCTTCGTGGTGTCCACCTCGCCGATCATAGCGGCGGGGAATGCCACCTTCATGGACGAGCTCATCCGGCTCGCGGGTGGCAGGAATGCCGCCGCTTCGTTTTCCGGCCGGTACCCGAGGATCACCGTGGAGGACCTGATCGCGGTGCGTCCCGACCTGATCTTCATCGCCGCGATGGAGGGCGTCGAATCGTTTCCCCCCGAAGTGAGCCGATGGAAGGAGATCCCCGCCTTCCGGGACGGTGAGATCGTGTCCCTCGACGGGGACCGGGTCACCCGGCCGGGGCCAAGGATGGTCGCGGCCCTGGAAGAGGTCTCTCGGGCCGTCTCCGCCTGGCGGAGGCGCCACGCAGGCGCAATCACGAAGGAGACCCGGGGGAAGGGGCGATGAGGAGAACCGTTCCCATCCTTGCCGGGCTCCTCGGCGCCTTCCTGGGGGCGATCGCCCTGTCGGTATCGACCGGTCCCACGGCCGCCTCCCTGCGGCATGTCGTCGACGCGTTCGCCGAAAACGGGTGGAGCGGGATCGCCGGCGACGCCGGCGCCAAGGTCGTTCTCACGTTGCGGTTTCCCCGCGCGCTGCTGGGGGCGCTGGTGGGGGGCGCGCTCTCCGCCTCGGGGGTGGCCTTCCAGGCGCTGCTGCGCAATCCGCTGGCCGACCCGTACATCCTGGGGGTCTCCGGCGGAGCCGCCGTAGGGGCCCTGGCGGCATTCCTGCTGTTGCCTCCGGACTCCTTCCTTCCCCTTCCCCTGTGCGCCTTCCTGGGCGCCGCCCTGGCCGCATCGGGGGTCTTCCTCATCGCGCGCAGGCGCAGCGGAGTCTCCCGCGAGCGGCTCATCCTCATGGGGGTGGTGGTCGGAGCGTTCCTGAACGCCTTGATCATGCTCCTGGTGGCCTTGTCCCCGCCGGGGAAGATCCCGGGCGCCCTCTACTGGCTGATGGGGGACCTGGGGCTCGGGACCCTCCCTCGGGTCGGTGTGCTCCTGCCATACGTGGCCGCCGGGACCGGGATCCTGTTTCTCCTCTCCCGCGGTCTGGACCTCCTGCTGCTGGGGGACGAGCCGGCCTTCACCACCGGTCTCCCCGTCGAGAAAATGAAGACGGTCGTTTACCTGACCGCGTCCCTCCTCGCCGGCTCCGTGGTGGCGGTCTCCGGGCTCATCGGGTTCGTCGGGCTCATCGTCCCGCACGGGGCCAGGGCCCTCGTGGGATCCGGGCATCGGCGCCTGCTCCCCGCCGCCTTCCTCCTCGGGGGGACGTTTCTCATCCTGGCGGATATCCTCGCCCGGACCGCTTCCCCCTCCGGCGAACTGCCGGTGGGGGCGGTGACCGCCCTGTCGGGGGCTCCCTTCTTCCTGTTCCTGCTGCGGCGCAACGGGTCGAAGCCATGAGCGCCTCCTTGCTGTCGGCCAGGGGCATCTCCTTCCGTTACGGCGGCCGCGAGGTCCTCTCGGAGGTGGACCTGTCGGTGCGGGAGGGGGAGCTGGCCGTCCTGCTGGGGCCGAACGGCGCCGGGAAGAGCACGCTTCTCAAGCTCCTGTCCGGCCTTCTCCATCCGCAATCGGGGGAGGTGTTCCTGCAGGGGAGGCCGCCGGCGTCGTACGGCAGGCGGGAGATGGCGCGGCTTCTGTCCGTCGTGGGCCAGGACCCCCCCATCGACTTTCCGATGACCGTGGAGGAATTCGTCGGATTGGGCCGGTTTCCGCACCACGGGTTCTTCGGCGGATGGACGCCGGAAGACCGGGCGCAGACGGAACGGTCGCTGGAGATGACGGCGCTGTCCGCGCTGAAAAGAAGGGGGCTGGGGGAGATCTCGTCGGGAGAACGTCAGCGGGCCATGGTCGCGCGGGCGATCTGCCAGGGGGCCAAGGTGATGCTCCTGGACGAGCCGACGGCGTTTCTCGACCTTTATCACAGGGTCGCCTTCTACGAGGTGGTCGAACGATTGAAGGAGGGATGCGGCATCGGCGCCCTGGTCGCATCCCACGACCTGTCCCTTTGCGCGGAGTACGGGGAACGGATCGTTCTCCTTTCCGGGGGAAAGGTGATGGCGTCGGGGAGACCGGAGGAAGTGCTGACCCCGGAGAACATCCGGCGAGCGTACGGCGTGACGGTGGCCTGCGACCGGAACCCGGCAACGGGCTCGGTCCGCGTGACGCCGCTGAAGGGACAGTAAGGCGGACCGGAAGATAAGGCACGCCCCCGTCCTCGAAGAGGCCGGGGAGGGAGAGGAGGGGAGATGAGAGTCGCAAGGAGGATGCGGTGGGGGATCGCGGCGGGCATCGGCATCGCCGCGGCGGCGGTGCTGCCGGGAGCGGCGCTTGCCGAGGAGGCGACACGGCTGGAGCCGATCGTGGTCACCGCGACGCGCATCGAACAGAAGGCGTCGGAGCAGGCCTCCTCGGTCAGCGTGGTGACGCGCGAGGAGATCGACCTGTTGCATCCCGTCGTTGCCGGGGACGTCCTGCGAGGGCTCCCCGGCGTGGACGTCCAGCGGAGCGGCAGCCCGGGCAACAGGGAAAACATCAAGATCCGCGGGGGGTTGGCGGCGCACACCCTCGTGATGATCGACGGTTTCCCGGTGAACAGCCCAACGCTCGGATCGTTCGACATCGGCTCGCTGTCCGTGGAGGATTTCGAGCGCGTGGAGGTGGTTCGCGGCGCGCAGAGCGCCCTCTACGGCTCCGGCGCGATGGGAGGGGTGGTGAACTTCATCCCGCGGAAGGGGGAAGCGGGGCGGCAGGCCGGGCTGGGGCTTGCCGGGGGAAGCTTCAACTCCGTCCAGGGAAGCGCCTTCGCGCAGGGGGCGGGGAAGGATGGGAACGTCCGCCTGGGCGTCGGCGGATGGCGCAGCGACGGCACCCTCCCCAATGACGACACCTCCCTCGTTTCCTTCCTGGGGACGGGCGAGGCCGCGGTGGGCGCCCGCAACCGCCTGCATGCGATCGTCCTTGCCACGGAACAGGAGAAAGGGATCCCCATCGACTTCGGAAATCCCAGGGATGCCAATCACCGGTTGAACCGGCGCGGTTTCCTGACCGGGGCCCGGTGGGAAACGAGCGTATCGAGGGCGGTCACGGTCTCCGCGTCGGGGATGGTGTTCGACGAATTCTTCCGCGAGAAGGACCCTGCCGACCCCGGGGAGGCCTTCCCCTTCGTGTTCGACGACGTGACCAAGACGCGGAAAATGGATTTCCGCCTCGAGGGCCGCTATTCCCCGGGACCGGTATCCACCACGTTCCTCGGGGTGGAGTACGAAAAGGACCATGCCACCGATACGTTCCGGTCGGAATTCAGCCCCAGCGACCTGGATGCATCGACCTTCAACCGCTCGGTCTTCGTCCAGGAAGAATTCCGGCCGTGGAAGCACACGGGGGTGAGCCTGGGCGCCCGGCTGGACCGGAACTCGGAAGCGGGGACGCAGTTCAACCCGAAGGCGGCCGCCTACCGGGAGTTCGGGAACGGGACGGTGCGGCTGCGCGGTGCGGTCGGGCGCGGCTTCCGCGTTCCGACGATCTCGGAGAAGCAGGACGTCTTCATCGGGAACCCGGCGCTCGCCCCCGAGGTGGTGATCTCGTACGAGGCGGGTTCGGACCTCGCGCTCGCCGCCAGGCGGGTCCGGCTGTCGGGGACCTATTTCTACCAGTCCTTCCGCGACCTGATCCAGTTCGACGCCACCGTCCCCGGCCCGCAGGGCTTCGGGCAGCTCCGGAACAGGGGCCGCGCTTTCTCGAGGGGAGTCGAGGCGGAGGCCACGATCCGCATCGCCTCCCGGGCGGAGGCGGAGGTTTCGTACACGTTCTCGGACACCTGGGACGGGGAGGGGAGAACGCGGATCATCGGCATTCCCGGGCACAAGGCGAGGGCCTCGCTGCTGGTACGGCCGGCCCCGCCGTTCCTGGTGCGGGCGGATTGGCTCGTGGAGAGCGATCAGATCGATGCCCCCCTGAACGGCACCGCCACCCGGCGTCCCGGCTTTGCCCGGGTGGACCTCTATTCGAAATACCGCTGGGTACTTGACGACGCCGACTTCCGCGAGATCGCGCTGGTCGGCAGGATCCAGAACCTTCTGAACCGGAAATACGAGGAGCGGATCGAATTTCCCGCACCCGGCATCAACTTCCTCCTGGGAGCCGAGTTGAAGATCTGAGGGGAGCGTGCAAGGGGATGGAAGCCGCGATGGGGACGATAAGGAAAGCGGGGAGCCCGGCGCCGGGGTTCGGATTGCCGCTGCTCGCCTCGGCGGCGGTGCACCTGGCTCTCGTTGCGGCCCTCCTGGCATGGGGCGCCATCGCAGCCCCGGATCTCCACGACGCCGTCCAGGTCGCCCTCGTCGAGGGAGCCGCCTTCCAGGGCCACGCGGAAGGGCCGGAAACCGCCACGCCGGCCGAAAGGACGGCGCGGATCGCCGGGATCCGTCCGCGCGCGATCCGCAGGGCGCCGCAGGCGTCAACGCCGGCGGGCGTCAACGCCGCTCTCCCGGAGTCGGTCGGCCGCGTTTCCTCCCTGCCGGGGCCTGCCGCCCCGTCCCCTGCGGACGGGATCCTGCGGGCAATGGATTCTCCCGTCACCGGGCCCGGCGGGCAGCTTTCCGGCGAGGTCGAGGGCGTGCTGCGGGGGGTGGGGATTCCGGGAGGCGGCCGCGCGCGGGGCGAACCGATGACCGCCGCCCTTCCGGCATCCCCCGGAGCCGGAAGCGGCGGGGGAAGCGGCGCCGCAAGCGGCGGGGGACGGGACGGAGCGGAGATCCGCCGCCTGCGGGAGCGGATCGAATCCCGCATCGTCTATCCCGAAGAGGCGATCCGCCGCGGACAGGAAGGGGAGGTGCTCCTGCGCATCCGCGTCGGCGAGGGGGGGATCCCGAAGGAAATCCGGGTGGCCAGGAGCAGCGGGGCGCGGACGCTCGACGAGGCTGCCCGGACCGGAGTCGCCCGCGCCGCCCCCCTCCCGTCCACGGCCGGCTGGTTCGAGGTGCCGATCCGGTTTTCCCTAAGGTAGACTTGCTTTGCACCCTCCCCGGAAAGAGGATAGATTATAATGCTGTATAGCCGCTGTCCGGGGGCAGGTTATGGACCGCAGGGTCCTGGAAAAATGCCGTGAGGAACTCCAGCGCCAGTTGGACGAACTGCTGGCCGGCGCCGGCAGGACGGTCTCCGACATGACCGCCGTTCCCGAGGAAAATTTCCCCGATCCGACGGACCGCGCCCTTCTCGAATCGAACCGGAACTTCACCCTGCGGATCCGGGACCGGGAACGCAAACTCCTTGCGAAGGTCAAGGAGGCCATCAAGCGGATCGACAGCGGGACGTTCGGCGTCTGCGACGGGTGCGGCGGGGAGATCGAGGAGAAGCGGCTGATCGCCCGGCCGGTGACCACCATGTGCATCGACTGCAAGACCGTCGCCGAAGAGGAAGAGCTGAAATAATCCCGAATCCCGGCCCCTTCCGCCCCCTCTCGGAGGATCTATGACGGAACTGCGAAAAGACCCCATCGTGGGCCGGTGGGTCATCATTTCCACGGAGCGCGCCAAGCGCCCCCACGAGTTCCCGCAGGAGCCGGTCCGCCGGAAAGAGGGGATGTGCCCCCTGTGCCCCGGGAGCGAGCGGATGACCCCCCCGGAAATCCTTTCCTACCGGCAGGCCGGCACCGGGAACGCGGAGGGATGGACGCTGCGGGTGGTCCCCAACAAGTTCCCCGCGCTGCGCATCGAGGGAGACCTGGGCAAGGCCGGCGACGGGATCTACGACCGGATGAACGGGATCGGCGCCCACGAGGTCGTGATCGAGACCGAACGGCACGACGTCGACCTGTTCGACCTGCCCGAAAGCCGGTTCGAGGACGTCCTCTGGGCCTACCGGGAGCGGCTCCTCGACCTGAAGAAGGACCGCCGCTTCAAGTCGGTCATCATCTTCAAGAACCACGGCGCCGCCGCCGGGGCGTCCCTCACCCACAGCCACTCCCAGCTCATCGCCCTGCCCGTCGTCCCCAAGCGCGTGATGGAGGAGATGACGAGCTGCAAGGAATATTTCCGCTTCCGCGACCGGTGCCTCTTCTGCGACATCGTCGTCCAGGAGATGGAGCAGAAGGTCCGCATCGTCGAGGAGACCGGGGAGTTCCTCGCCTTCTCGCCGTACGCCCCCCGGTTCCCCTTCGAGACCTGGATCGTCCCGAAGCGCCACCAGTGCGCCTACGAGATGATCGAGCGGGACCAGGCGAAAGCGCTCGCCGCCATCTTCCGGCGGACGCTGCGCCGCCTGAACCTCGCCCTCGAAAACCCGCCCTTCAACTTCATCATCCACAGCGCGCCGTTCCAGGAACGGGCGGTGGATTCGTACCACTGGCACATCGAGATCATGCCCAAGCTGACCAAGGTGGCGGGATTCGAGTGGGGATCGGGCTTCTACATCAACCCGACGCCGCCGGAGGAATCGGCCAAGTACCTGCGCGAGCTGCCCGAGTGAGGGAGGTCCGGCAAGGTCCATGAAGGTCCTGATCGCATCCTCCGAGATCGTTCCGTTCGCGAAGACCGGGGGACTGGCGGACGTCACCGGGGCGCTCTCCAAGGCGCTGCGGCGGATCGGCGTCGAGGCCGACTGCGTCCTGCCGCTCTACCGGTCCGTCGATCGCGGAAGATTTCCGATGCAGCCGGCGGGGACGCCCGTGCGCGTTCCCCTGGGACACCGGGAGGAGGCGGGCGCGGTCGAGGAGACCGACGCGGGAGGGGGCGTCCGGGCGTTCCTGGTCCGCAACGACCGGTATTTCGACCGGGAGTTCCTGTACGGAACCCGGGACGGCGACTACGCCGACAACTGCGAGCGCTTCACGTTTTTTTGCAGGGCCGTCATGGAGTGGCTCGTGCGCACGGGCCGCAAGTACGACATCCTGCACTGCAACGACTGGCAGACCGCGCTGATCCCCGCCTACACCAAGACGCTCTATTCCAGGGAGGAGGCGATCCGGTCGGCCGCCACCGTGTTCACGATCCACAACCTGGGATACCAGGGCCTGTTCTGGAACCACGACCTGCCGCTGACGGGGCTCGGCTGGGAGCTGTTCACGCCGCAGGGGCTGGAATTCTACGGGAAGCTGAACCTGATGAAGGCGGGGCTGGTGTTCGCCGACATCCTGTCCACGGTGAGCCCCACCTACAGCCGCGAGATCCAGACCCCGGAGTACGGGCATGGGCTGGAGGGGGTCCTGTACGAGCGCAGGGAGGATCTCTACGGGATCATCAACGGCATCGACGACGACGAGTGGAACCCGTCGACGGACCGCCTGATCGCGGCCCCCTTCTCCCGGGAGGACCGTTCCGGGAAGGAGGCGTGCCGCGCGGACCTCCTTGCGGAGTTCGGGTGGCGCGGCCCGGTGGCGGAACCGGTGATCGGCATGGTCGGCCGCCTCACGGCGCAGAAAGGGCTGGACCTGCTCTCCGAGATCGGAGAGTGGCTGGCCCGGCAGCCGGTGCGGGTCGTCCTCCTGGGATTCGGGGAGCGGGCGTACGAGGAATCGATGGCGATTCTGGGTGCGAAATACCCGGACCGGATATCCGTGCGCCTGGCCTATGACGAGCGGATCGCCCACAAGATCGAGGCCGGCGCCGACATCTTCCTCATGCCGTCGCGCTACGAGCCGTGCGGCCTGAACCAGATCTACAGCCTCAAGTACGGCACCGTGCCGATCGTCCGCCGCACCGGCGGGCTCGCCGACACCGTGATCGACGCCGACGAGGACCCGCAGCGCGGGACGGGGTTCGTGTTCGCCGGGTACGACGCGGGAGAGCTTTCGGACGCGGTGTCGCGCGCGATCGCCGCCTACGCCGACCGCGCGCGATGGAACGGGATCGTCCGCAGGGCCATGGAGATGGATTTCTCGTGGGCGCCCTCCGCGCGGGAGTACGCCGCGCTGTACGAAAAAGCGCTCCGGAAGAGAGGCCGGTAAGGCCAGGCCCCGCTCCGATGAACCGAAACCCCGACAAGCGGTTCGCCCTCCTCTCGAAGGTGGTCGAGATCTCCAACTCGAACATCCTGATCGAGAACCGGCTCAAGCACATCTGCGACTTCCTCTACAAGGAGATCGGTTCGGACTGCGTCTGCATCCACCGCCGGGAGGCCCGCGGCGAGGACCTGGTCCCCTGGGTCTCCTCCTGCATGCAGATCGACGAGTGCACCCTCAACGATTTCCGGATCCGGCTGGGCGAGGGGGTCGCCGGCAAGGCCGCCCAGAAGCGGGCCCCGGTCTTTTTCCCGGACGTGCGCACCGACCCCCCGTCGTTCCCCGTCTCCCAGGAACTGCGCGACTTCACCTCCATCCTTTCCATCCCCGTCATGGACGACGTGTACCTCTACGGGGTGATGAACGTCTCCACCATCGCGCCGGCGCAGTACCCGGAGGACACCATCCACCTGCTGCGCGTGGCGGCCACCGAGGTGGCGGGGGCGATCCGCAACAGCCGGCTCTACCGCGACGCCCGCAAGCGCGTCTCGGAGCTCATCACGCTGAACGAGATCGGGCGCGCGATCACCTCCACCTTCGAGGTGAAGGACATCCTGGCGTACGTGGCCAAGACCACCTCGCGGCTGCTGCTGGCGGACGGGTGCACGGTGCGCCTGGCGGCGGAAGGGCGCGGCGCCCTCAAGGTGATGGTCGACGAGGGATACGCGCGGCCGGGCATGCACCGCGAGCTGCGGGCGCACGGCAAGCTCCTCGCGAGCCAGATCTTCCGGGAGAAGCGTCCCCTCCTGATCAACGGCCCGGAGGACTCTCCCCTGTACCTCCCCCTCTCCCGCCAGGGGATCTCTTCGTTTCTCGGGCTCCCGATCGTCTCGAAGGGGAAGGTGCTGGGCGTCATCAGCTATTACTCCGGCTCGCCGAACATCGCCTTCGACATGGAAGTCGTGAACCTGATGCAGACCGTGTGCAGCCAGCTGGCGAACATGATCGAGAATTCCGCGATGTACCGGGAGGCGCAGGCGCTGGCCCAGGCGAACCAGCTCAAGGTGCAGCAGCTCTCCACGCTGTACAACCTGGCGCGGGCGCTCATGTCCACCGTCAAGACGGAGCGCCTGCTCCTGATCATGATGCGTTCCCTCACCTCCCCCGCGGGGCTGAATTTCAGCCGCGCCATCCTGTTTCTCCTCTCCGAGGACGGTCTCACGCTCACCGCCAGGATGGGGATGGGCCCCCGGGACCGGAAGGATGTGGCCCGGGCCGCCGACCTGCCGCGGGAGATGCCGGAGAACGGCGAGACGGGAACGGAAGGGGAGGAGTTCCGGAAGCTGCTGTGGGACGGCCTCGAAGGCATGATCCTGCCCCTGATGGGGAGCGAATGTCTCGTCGCGAAGGCCGTTCTCGAAAAGCGGGCGGTCCGCACCCAGAGCGGCTGCCTCCGCGCCCCCTCGGAAACCGCCCGATGGTTCTGCGGGAGCCATCCCAACGCGTTCGCCGCGGTCCCGCTCGTCTTCAAGGGGGAGGCGCGCGGGGCGATCTACGTCGACAACCAGTTCCGGGAGCGGGAGATCACGGACGAGGACATCCAGGTCCTGACGATGTTCGCCTCCAAGGCCTGCCTCGCGATGGAGAACGCGTCGCTCTACGAGAGCCTGGAGAACGCGCTGGAGAGCCTGCGCGCGACCCAGGGACGGCTGGTGCAGAGCGAGAAGCTGGCGGCGCTCGGGGAAATGGCCGCAAAGATCGCCCATGAAATCAAGAACCCGCTGACGGTCATCGGCGGCTTCGCCGCCCGGCTGGAGCGAAAGGGCCAGGAGGAGTCGGGAGAGGGACCGTCGCACGGCAAGTACCTCCGCATCATCCTCAAGGAAGTCCAGCGGCTGGAGAGGATCATCCACCAGACCCTGTATTTCTCCCGGGACGTGATGCCGGCGGTGAAACGCATGGATCTCAATACCGAGATCCGGGATGCGCTCGCGATGTTCCGGGAGGACCTGGAAGAAGCGCGGATCCTGATCGACCTGGACCTCCACGCGGGTCTCCCGCCCATCTCCGCCGACCCGGACCAGCTCCGCCAGGTCCTGTGGAACCTGGTGTCCAACGCCATCCAGGCGATGGAAAGCGGGGGCAAGCTCACCGTGGCGACCCGCCCGGCGGTCCCGGACGAGGGGGACGGCGTGGTCTTCCTGATCGGCGACACGGGGGGCGGAATCCCCCACGACGTGGTCCATAACATCTTCAACCCGTTCTTCACGACGAAGGCGAAGGGGACGGGGCTCGGGCTCCCCATCGTCCACGCCATCGTGGAGAAGCACGGCGGTTCGATCCAGCTGGACAACCGGGAAGGGAAAGGGGTAACCTTTTCGATCTTCCTCCCCCGCATCCCGCGGGAGGCGGGTGCGGAAGAGCGGATCCTGGAGCAGATGCGAAAAGGCGGTGCGGATGGAAGCGGAGCTAAGAACCATACGGGATAAGGTGCACGGGGGGGACCGGCTCACGGACGGGGATGCCCTCGCCCTGCTGCGAAGCCGGGACATCCTGTCCGTGGGCGAGATGGCGGATGTCGCCAACCGCCGGAAGAACGGCGACCGGGTGTTCTTCATCGTCAACCGGCACATCAACCCGACGAACATCTGCGTCAACCGGTGCCGGTTCTGCGCGTTCAGCAAGACCCGGGGAGAGCCCCTGGCCTACACGATGACGATGGAAGAAATCCTGCGCCGGGCGGAAGAGGCCAGCCTCCAGAAGGCGACGGAGCTCCACATCGTCGGGGGGCTGCACCCGGACCTGCCGTTCGATTTCTACCTGCGCATGGTGCGGACCCTGAGGGAGCGCTTCCCGGCCATGCACCTCCAGGCCTTCACCGCGGTGGAGATCGACTATTTTGCGAACCTCACGGGGCTCCCGCTTTCCGAGGTCATCCGCCGGTTGAAGGAGGCGGGCCTCGGGAGCCTGCCGGGAGGTGGGGCCGAGATCTTCGCCCCGGAAATCCGCAACCGGATCTGCCCGGAGAAGATCTCCGGGGACCGGTGGCTCGAGGTGATGGAGGCCGTGCACGCCGCGGGGCTGCGCAGCAACGCCACGATGTTGTACGGGCACGTGGAGACGCTGGAATCGCGGGTCGATCACATGCGGAGGCTGCGGGAGCTCCAGGACCGCACCGGCGGCTTCCAGTCGTTCATCCCGCTCGCCTTCCACCCGAAGAACACCCAGATCGCCAAGGGATACACGACGGGGATCGAGGACCTCCTGTCGCTCGCGGTGGCCCGGCTCTATCTGGACAACTTCGCCCACGTCAAGTCGTTCTGGATCATGGTGGGCCCCAAGCTCGCCCAGATCTCCCTGCACTTCGGCGTGGACGACATCGACGGGACGGTGGTGGAGGAGCACATCACGCGCGCCGCCGGGGCGCAGGCGGGCCAGGAGCTCTCCGTCTCCGAGCTGGTGACGATGATCCGCCAGGCGGGCAGGGTCCCGGTGGAGCGCGACACGCTCTACAACGTGGTGCGCGAGTGGCCCGCGGAGACCGTCTCCCCCGGAAGCGGCCGGTGAGCTGGCAGCGAGCGCTCGAGAAAGCCTCCGCGCGGGGGGGCGCGGCCTTCGAGGAAGCGGCGCTCCTGCTGCAGGAGGCGCCGTTGTTCGCCCTCGGGCGGGCGGCGGACGCCGTCCGCCGCGGCCTGCACCCCGAGGGCGGCGTCAGCTACATCGTGGACCGCAACATCAACTACACGAACATCTGCGTGTGCGGCTGCTCCTTCTGCGCCTTCTACCGGGACCCGTCGGCCCCCGACGCCTACGTGCTTTCCGAGGAGGCGCTGTCGAAGAAGATCGTGGAGACGCTCGCCCTCGGCGGCACGCAGGTGCTGCTCCAGGGAGGCCTGCACCCCGAGTGGGGGATCGAGGAGGCCGAGCGCATCGTCCGCGCGGTGAAGCGGCACAAGGTGCGGCTCCATGGCTTCTCCCCCCCGGAGGTCTGGCACTTCGCCGGCCGTTCCGGAATATCGATCCGGGAGGTCATCGGCAGGCTGATCGCCGCCGGCCTCGACTCCATCCCGGGCGGCGGCGCGGAGATCCTGGACGACGACGTCCGGGCGAAAATCAGCCCCCGGAAGATCGGCTGGCGGCAGTGGGCCGACGTGATGCGCGAGGCGCACCGGCAGGGGCTGCGCACCTCCGCCACCATGATGTTCGGCAGCGTCGAGTCGCCGGAGTCGATCGCGAGGCACCTGCTCCGCGTCCGGGAGCTCCAGGACGAGACGGGCGGCTTCGCCTCCTTCATCCCCTGGATGTTCCAGTCGGGCAACACCGCCCTGTCGGCGGATCCCGGCTACGGGGAGCGGTCGGCGGCGGGGCTGGGACACGCGGTGGGATACCTGAGGGTGCTGGCCGCATCCCGGCTGCTGCTTCCGAACATCCCGACGGTCCAGGTCTCCTGGGTGACCATGGGGTCGAAGGTGGCCCAGCTGGGGCTGTTCTTCGGGGCGAACGACTTCGGGAGCACGATGATC
>PQAK01000028.1:0-15044 GCA_003105225.1 Deltaproteobacteria bacterium
TTCATCACGGATGCCGTCGACTCGAAGCCGGGCGCGCTCGTCTTCAACCGCGTCGTGGGGCTTCGGGACACCTACGCGCGCCGGATTCGCCCTTGACGCTCCGGTTCGCCATCGGTTAACCTGCTTTTTCCGCTGAGGAGTGGTGAAATGGCATCACACCTGGCTCTGGACCAGGTTTTCCAGGTTCGAGTCCTGGCTCCTCAGCCAAACGGTCCCATCGTCTAGTGGCCCAGGACACCGCCCTCTCACGGCGAAAACGCGGGTTCGAACCCCGCTGGGACCGCCACCATTCCCGCCCGCGTTGCCCCTACTGCCTTTAAAACATGCAGTCTCCGCGTAACCGTTGGCGCTCCCTTCGTGTGAAGGGCTCGAACCGGGGCTCCCGCTCCTGCCACCCCAAACTCCCCGATATTTAAAAGCGAACCGTCCAGGAGACAGGTGGCGGCTTCCCATTGCCAATCGGGCGGTTCGTGAGGACGGCATCGCACCCGCGCCAAAATCCTGTAAATATTTCTTCCAGATCGGACGATAAGGTTCAGGGTGGGCACAGGTCTGTATCGCATCGGGGGAATCGCACGTGCAAAAGGACCATCGGGACGCCATCCTGCGGGAGCAGCTTCGTCTCGTCATCGGGCAGCTTCCGGCGATGCAGATCGCATCCCTTATCGTCGCCCTCGTTCTCGCCTTCACGGTGCGCAACCTCGTTTCTTCCGTGAGCATTCTTGCCTGGATTCTCATGGTTTCGGCGGTAGCGATCAGCAGGCTGATCCTCTTCCGGCGGTTTGCCAAAGCACGCACCGACCCGTTCGACGCCGCATCCTGGGAAAAGACCTTCCTGTTCCTGGCCGTGGTCTCGGGAATCGTCTGGGGGCTTTCCGCTTTCCTCTTGCTCCCGGCCGGCAATGCGGGGCTGACATCGCTCTTCGCGATCGTCATCGCCAGCATGGCGGCCACCACCACGGTGTCCCATTCCGCCCTGAAATTCGGTTCCGTCGCATGGGTGGCGCCCGCCGTGCTGCTCTACGCCCTCCGTCTCGCCATGCACGGCGGAGTGGTCGAAGGGACAACCGGCTTTCTCGCCATCGTCTACCTGGTCACCATCCTTCGCTATTCCTTTAAACACCACAAGGCCATCGCTTCCTCCATCGCCCTCCGGTTCGAGAACAAGGAACTGTTCGAGGAAGCGCGTCAAAGCGGGGAGCGGCACCGGATTCTCTTCCAGAGAACGCCCGTCGGCATTTTCCATTACGACGATCACCTCCGCATCACCGAGTGCAACGACCGTTTCACCGATATTCTCGGGTCGCCCCGGGACGTAATGATCGGCCTGGACATGAGCCTGCTGAAAGATCGAAGCATCCAGCCCGCATTGCGGGCCCCCCTCGAGGGGAGGGACGGAATCTACGAGGGGCAATACCGTGCCACGATGAGCACGGCGGTCATCTTCGTCTCCCTGCGCACGGTCCCGTTCTTCCGCGAAAACGGAACGATTTGCGGCGGGATCGGGATCGTCGAGGATGTCACCGGCCGGACGAAGATCGAGGAGGAGCAGCGGATCTTCGCATCCCTCGTCGAACACAGCACCGACATGATCGGGATCGCCTCGCTGGACGGGAAGGTCTTCTACCTGAACCAGGCCGGCCGGAAGCTCGTCGGCCTGGACGGCCTGGAAGAAGTAAGGAATACGAAGACGGAGGATTACGCCCTGAAGGAGGACGCCGGCACGCTGCGTAAAATGGTGCGGTCCCTTCAAAAGAGAGGAACCTGGAACGGCGAGACCCGGCTCCGGCACTTCAAGACGGGGTTGCCGGTCCCCGTCGAGGTGCACGCCTTCATCATAAAGGACCGGAAGACCGGGCATCCGATCGCCATCGCGGCCATCAGCCGGGATCTCTCGTTTCGGAGGAAAATGGAAGAGGAGATGGCGAGATCCGAAAAACTGGATTCGATCGGCATCCTTGCGGGAGGCATCGCCCACGACATCAACAACCTCCTGACGGCGATCTTCGGGAACATCACGCTTGCCAAGATGTACGCGAACCGTCAGGGGGAAGTGTACAGACGGCTGGAGGAATCCGAGAAGGCGGCGCTTCGGGCCAGGGACGTGGCCCAGCAGCTGCTGACGTTTTCGAAGGGAGGGGCGCCCATCAAGAAGATCACCTCGATCCAGGAGCTGGTAACGGAGTCGGCCGGCTTCGCGCTGCGAGGATCCAACGTCAAGTGCGATTTCTCGATCCCCGACGACCTGTGGCACGTGGAGGCCGATGAGGGACAACTGAGCCAGGTCGTCAACAATCTGATCATCAACGCAGCCCACGCCATGCCGGAGGGGGGAACCATCCAGGTGTGCTGCCGAAACAGGATCGCCGACCGAAACGACCGGATGCCGGGGAAGGAAAACCAGGTGTCGATATCGATCATGGATCACGGGATCGGCATCCCGAAGGAGTACTTGTCGAAGGTCTTCGATCCCTATTTCACGACGAAACAGAAGGGAAGCGGCCTCGGATTGTCGACCGCGTATTCCATCGTCAAGAAACACGGGGGGCACCTGGCGGTGGAATCGGAGCTGGGGGTCGGCACGACTTTCTACATCCACCTTCCCGCCGCCGGGGGGGCGGCGCCATCGCGCAAGGTCGACGAAGCACGGTTCGCCCCCGGGAAGGGGAAGATTTTGGTGATGGATGACGAAGAGGCGGTCCGGGACGTCGCCCGGGAGATGCTGGAGAGCTTCGGATACACGGTGGCGATCGCGCGAGACGGGACGGAGGCGATCGCGATCTATCGACAGGCGATGGAAACCGGGGAGCCGCCGGATTCGGTGCTCATGGACCTGACGATCCCGGGAGGCATGGGCGGCAAGGAGGCGATCCACAGGATCCTGGAAATCGACCCGGACGCGAAGGGGATCGTCTGCAGCGGATATTCCAACGATCCCATCATGTCTTCCTACCAGGCCTACGGATTCCGCGGCGTCATTCAGAAGCCTTACAGCCTGAAGCAGTTGAGCGAAACGATCCGCGACGTCCTGTCGAACCGCCCCCGGCGATCGGTCCGCGCCTCGACCGCAGGGTAAGAAACTTCCCGGCCGGAACCGCATGGACGCATTTCCGTTTATTCATTCTCCGAAAAGAAATATTAATGGTGGTAAACTTCCCCTCACCCCCCCCGAGGTAAATATCCCGTGCGTGCGGCGGTTCGCCTCGAAACGGAGACGGCGAAGCAGTTGCGGGAAATGGCCTTAATGGAAGTCACGGAAAACCCGAAGCGGAGGAGCGGGAGGAGGTAAATTCATGGAGGCGCGCATTGGAAGACAGAAACGGCACGATCACGCTTGAAAAAGCACCCTACCGCTTCGGGAGCATGGCCGTATTCCGGGGTTATGCCTCCTTGAAACAGATCCAGCAGGCATTGGCGGAGCAGGTCGAAGACGATGTCAATGACAGGCCGCACCGGACCATCGGTACGATTCTCCGGGAGAAGGGGTGGATCACGGAGGAACAGGAGCAATCCATCCTGAAGGAGATGTTCCGGTAAGCGCATCGAGGGGATTGCGCGCCTGGCCGAGTCCCCATCGACGGGAACCGACGATCGGTTTCCGGTGTCGAACTCCCTATCCGCAATTTTTCAATTCGACGGCATCGAACGCGATGCGGCGATCACCCAATGAGAAGGGGCACTCGACTTCCGTCGCAGGAAGGAGGCGATGGTTTCCGATGAACCGGATCGGATGGGATCTTCTTCTGAATCTGTATTTTTGGATTTTTGTGGCTTCGGGCGTACTGTTCCTCGGGGTCTGGGCGTGTATCGAGATATTCCTTGGAGCAGCGCAAAAGGCCCGGAAAACCCTCCATGTCGTGCGGGGCCAAAAGGCATCCCCGCATCCTTCGCCAGGCGCCGAGGATGGCGAGGAATGGTACGGGAATGCCTCCTGAACGCATGCGCACCACCGCCGGAAACGATGAAGGATCCGCTCGCGGCCGGCGGAAGTTCCCTACCCTTTCTTTTTTACGATTTCCATGTCGATCGTGATTTCCACGTCGTCCCCCACCACAAGCCCGCCCCCCTCGAGCACCTTGTTCCACGACAGGCCGAAATCCTTCCGGTTGATCCTTGCGGTCGCCTGGCCTCCCACGCGCGTATTGCCCTGGGGATCCTGGATCGCCGGCGTCGGGCCCTCGATGTCGAGCGGCACCTCCCGGGTCACACCGTGCAGGGTGAGGTCGCCGATCATTCGCAGCCTGCCGTCCTGCAGCTTTTCCACCCGCTTCGACCGGTACGTCATCGTGGGATACTTCGCCACGTCGAAGAAGTTGGGGCTTCGCAGATCATCGTCCCGCTTCGCCACCCGGGTGTTGACGGAGGCAAGGTCGATGGTGACGTCCGCCGAGGATTTCGTGACGTCCCCCTCGTCGTAGACGACGGTCCCGGAAAACTTCTCGAAGTTCCCCCGTACGTTGGAAACCACCATGTGCTTCACCTTGAACTGGATGGCCGTATGGTTCGGGTCGAGATCCCAGGCGGCCGCCGGCGCAGACACGGGTACCGCAAGCAACGAGGCGATGGCAATCACCAACATCAGTCGACGCATGGCTCATTCGTCCTTTCGGCAGGTTTATTACCGGGATCGGCAACAGAATAGATTCATTTTGCCGCAAGTGGTTGCAGCATACTCGCCCGTATGACCGGATGGATTGGCTGCGTTTGGCCACTTCACGGCAAACATTTTCCCAACAAGCAGATTCCATTTCACCGGCATTCGAAGATCGTAGGAGAAATTACCGAACTATATCAGTATGTTACGCTTTACATCCCCATGGTGCGAATATTGCATTTCCCTTCGCGACCGGCCTGAAAACATGCCCTGATCGAACGGCAAAGAGGGGTGTATGAGAAAAACCATCTTCGCGCTCGGAGCAACGGTTTGCATCCTGGCCGCGGAAGCATTCTCGATCGCAGCGGCCATCGCTTTTGCAATATTTCAATTGGTCCTGTTGGTCGGAGTAAGGGAAGGGAAGAGCTATACCGTTTATCGTTACGATTTCGGCCGACAGGAGAGAGAAACGGTCGGGCGTGTGTCGGAGCGCCGAAAGCGGGAACGGGGAAACAACTACCTGGATCTTTTAAGGCGCGCACGAACCCTTTATCCCACGCCGTCGATGAATTCGCTCATCCTGATCTCCCCCGATTGATGGCGGGGAGCTCCCCCGGGGCCGGTCCCCCCGCCCATGGCCGTGGTGCATTTACGGAGAGGGTACGATACCGATCTTTCCCCTTGCGATCGACCAGCCGGCAATCGACATCCCGTCCCAGATGACGCCCGTCCGGATCCGCTCGTCGATTTCGGCAGGCTTCAACCGGAGGATCTCGAACTCCTCCGTTTCATCCGGCGTTCCTCCGACGTCATCGAGGCCGTACGCGATATAGACCCTGCACATCTCGTCGGTGACGCCGTTGTAGGGATTGAACTCCCCCGCGATCGACCACGTCGCCGCCGAATAACCGGTCTCTTCCGACAATTCATGCTTCGCCGTCTCGTCGTGGTTCGACCCGTCCTTCACGGACCCGCAGGGGAACTCGATGCTCTCCTTCCCCATCAGGTAGCGATACTGGTTTACCAGCACCACCGACCCGTCGCCCAGCACCGGAATGATCATGGAGGAACCGTTCGTATGGACGTAATGGTATTCGCCCGCCTTCCCCGACGGCAGTGCGAATGCGTCCCGTTTATAGGTCCACCAGGGATTCCGGAACACGACCGTTTCCGAGAGCTTCTTCCAGAACCTCAAGGCCATTTCATCGTTCCGGATGACGCAATAACAGCGTGAGGAGACACCCGGCCAGCAGGAGGATGCAAATAACCGGCGCGGTATCGGAATACGCCGCAACGGAGTCCCACACCCGTTCCGGCGGAAGGAGGCTGATGAGCAAGGGGCCGTTCACAAGGCCTCGTCATCGCCCGGATCAGCGCACGGTGAAGCGGAAGACGCGGCGCTGGCCGGTGGCGGAGGCCGCGGAACACAGCGTCGTGCCGGGGCCGGCGCCCTTGAACCCCAGTCCATCCGGCGTGTCGACGGGAACGATCACCTTCAGATCGTCGCAGATGGGGGATATCGCCGGGCAGAGGATCTGCCCGGACTTGCATACCTCGAAGGTTTCCCCAACAAGCAGCTCGACCGCAAAAGGCGCATCGCCTGCCGTTTCCGCCCCGGCCGGAAGGATCCCCGCGAAGGCGCCGATCAGGAGCGCCGCCAGAATCGTCGTGGACGTCCGAAGCCGCATCCGCCGCCTCCTTCGGGACAGGATACCTTCCATTATGCGATATTTGACCCTCCGGGAAAGCGAAAGAACTTTTTTCGATTTCCGACTCGGTGGAAGAGAATCCCGAACGTAAAGAAAGAGGACGCTCCTCCGGCTCGATGTAAAGATCGATAACCGACGTCGAACCTGATAGAATTTTCCCCTCGAATTCGAAACTACATGACCGCTCCCGGGCAACCGGGAAATCTTCCCTATCCGCGAAGGAGGAAGAAAATGACGAAACGCAATTTTCCTCGCTGCGCAGGCCTGCTCCTTATCGCCGCCTTCCTGGTCGCGCCCGGAGCCGTACGGGGCGACGCGACGGTGGAACGGTTCAACAAATCGGGGGGGATCAAGGGGATCGGCGCCAGCGAGTCGTCCGTCGTCGAAAAACTGAGCAGGATGAAAAAGCACGAGACGAGCAGTTTCAAGATGACCGGCAGCGTGGGCGGATTCTTCAGCAAGTTCGCGGGGGACATGGGGAGCGACGTTATCACGGATATCGACAAGGACGTCGTCTGGACCCTGGACCACAAGAAAAAGGCGTACACCGAGCGCCCCATTACCCTCCCCAAGGAAAAGGAAGAACCCTCCAAGAAGGCCGATAAAGGCAAGGAGGAAAAGCCGAAGGTTCGAATCGTCCGGAACGAGATCTCCGTGAAGGCGACGGGCGAAAAGAAGACCATCAACGGATTCGACTGCACCCGTTATATCGTCACCTGGCTCATCGAAACCGAGAACATCGAGACCAGGGAGCGGTCGAAAACCACCATGACCAACGACCTCTGGAACACTCCCGAGACAAAACAGATCCAGGCGCTCCAGAAAGAAGAGCTCGAATTCGCCAAGGCCTACATGAAGAAAATGGGGATTTCCGTCTCTCCCGACGAAGCCAGGAAATTCGGAATGACGGCAGTGGCCGGCATGTTCGGCGAGGACGAGCAGGCCGTGCGGAAGAAACTCAAGGAACTACAGGAAAAGCTGGAGAAGATCAAAGGGTACCCGATCGTCACTGCGCTCCAATGGGAAATCGAGTCGCCCGAGGCCTCCCGGCAGGCCGGCGGCGAAAAGGCAGGAAAGGATTCGGAAGATGTCGAGCTTTCCGGTGGGATCGGCGGCTTCCTGGGAGGGCTGGCAAAAAAAGCAGCGATGAAGAAAGCTTCCGAAGGGGCGGAGGAAGGCCGGAAGGGCGGGACCGTCCTCTTCGATTTCTACTCGGAGGTCAAGAAGATCGACGTCTCTTCGATCCCCTCCTCCGACTTCACGGTGCCCTCGGGGTACAAACTGGTCAAGTAGACTTCCAGGAAGGAGGGCGCTCCGCCGGAGAATGGGAGCGCCCCCCTTTCGATGGACCCTTCCTTGCCGTGTAGCCCGTTGCTCCGCGCTATTCCGCGTCCGTCAGCAGGTGCGTTTTCGCGACCTCCGCCCATTTCTCGCCGCCCAGCACCCTCGCGAGCCCCTCGATGGGGAGACCGCCGTCCGCCAGGACCGGGCCCACGCTTTCGTGAGGGATCGGATGGAGCTTATCGAGAGCGCTCTCCATCCATGCCCGGGCCAGCTTCCCGGAGAGGAGGTTCCTCGTGGCCGCGTTGATCCGGCGGGACTTCACTTTCACGAGCCACCCTTTCCCGTACGGGTCCTTGCTCAGGATTTCGGGGGACCGGAGAACCTCGCTGTTCACCGCAACGACCTCTCCGTCCACCGGGGACAGCATCGGGATCGGCACGGAATCCACGACCAGCGTCCATGCCTTCTCCCCTTCCGCCATCCGGTAGCCGACGCTCGGGAGCACGACGGACTCCACTTTTCCCACCAGCTTCTGCGCGAAGTCGTCCACTCCCACGATGCCGACCCCTCCCGGCTCCGGCCGCAGCCAGCTGTGCCCCTGGTGGTAGAACAGCCCTTCGGGGACCCGGAACCTGGCGGTGGCCTCCATCGCGATCCCTGCGCCCGCCTTCGTCTCCCGCGGCCGGTACATGTAGCGGCAGAACAGGACGAAGGCCGCGAGGAACGCGATGACGATGAGATATTCGATCCCCTTCGTCGCGTAGATGTCTATAAAACGGATGCCTTCCATCTCACAACCTCCATGTCTTCCGCGGTTTCCGCTGCCGCTTCCACTGCCGCAGGTTCAGTGCCGAACACGGGCATCCGGTTGATCACCCACCGGAAGACCCAGAGTTCCATGCTGATGATCGCCAGCGTCACCCAGATCTCCATCCACGAGGGGAAGTACCGGACGGTCTCGTACCACTTGAACGCGATGACGGAGACGTTCAGGCGGTTCAGGATCACCCCCACCGCCGTGAGGAACGCGGTGAACTGCACGAGCTTCACGCTGCGCCTCCGGATCGCCGTGAGGAAGAGGGCGATCGGGAGAACGACGAACCCGACGAGCTCGAACAGGTACCAGTACCCCATCGGGCTGGCGATCTGCGTCCACAGCTTGTAGTGCACGAAGTCGATCATCTTCACGAAGATGTAGGCGAACAGGGCGCCGACGGCCCCCTTCGCCAGGCCCAGCAATATGGCGCCGTGCCCCTCGTGGAGCTCGTGCCCGATCCGGTTCTTGAAGACCCGGTGCGTGAACGTGCTCTCGATCATGACCATGGAGAGGCCCGCGAAGATGCTCGAGATGAAGAACATCACCGGGATGTTGTGCGAATACCACAACGGGTGGATCTTCGTCGGGGCCAGAAGGAACAGCGCTCCCAGGCCTGACTGGTGCAGCGTCGACAGCGTGATCCCGAAGATCACGGCCCCGGTCGTCAGCCCCTCCAGGATCCTGCGCGCCTTCGGCCAGTGCAGCCACTCGGCGACCGCGGGGGAAAACTCGAGGAACTCGGTGATCATGTACAGCATGAAGTGCCACGCCACGAGGAACAGGACGGAGCTCAACCCGAAGGAGTTCCCGATGATGGGGTTGATGACGTTCCACGGACGGCCAAGATCCAGCAGGAGCGCTCCCGCGTAGAACACGTAGGCGAGGAAGCCGTTCAGCACGGTCACCCGGACGATCGGCTCGTACTTCTTGACCTTCAGGATGTGGACGACGAAGCTCAGGACGTAGGCCCCGCCGGCGAACGCCACCCCGGTGACCACGTCGAACCCGATCCAGATCCCCCACGGGTAGTTCTGGGAGAGGTTCGTCACGGAGCCCAGCCCGTAGGCGAACCGGATGGCGATCAGGACGAGCCCGACCAGGATGATCGCCCCGGTGATGACGTTGAACGGCGTCAGCATCTTCCCCTTCGGCTTGAGCTCCTTCAGGATGAAGCGAAAGGTGTCCCGCGCCACCTGCCAGACGGTCGGGGAGCCTGCGGCGGGCGCGACAGCCGCGTCAATCTTGTTCGCCATGGGAGGTCTCCTTTTCGTCCTTGATGAGGTAGTTCAGCCCGATCAGCAGCGACGGCCACAGCACGAACACCAGGGGCACCCCGTACAGGAATCCCGACGTGAGCTCCGGATAGGGGGTCGTCTCCAGGTTGGTCTTCAGGCCGAGTTTCTCCGCCGGAGCGCCGTAGAGGTAGAGCCAGCCGGTCCCGCCGACCTCGTGCTCCCCGTAGATCTTGTGGACGTACTTGTCCGGCTCCGTGTAGATCCGCGCCCGGGCGATCTCCAGCAGGTCCCGCTTCTTCCCGAAGAGGGTCGCCCCCTGCGGGCAGGCCTCGGAGCAGGCGGGCTGCTCGCCCCGCATCTGCCGCTCGTTGCAGAAGATGCACTTCCACACGAAGGGGGTGGGGCTGTTGTACTCGAACTTGGGGATGTCGAAGGGGCAGGCGACCATGCAGTAGCGGCACCCCATGCAGCGGTCCTTGTGGTAGATGACCGCGGCTTCCTTGGTCTTCTCCATCGCCCTGGTCAGGCAGGCGGAGGCGCACGCCGGCTGGTTGCAGTGCATGCATTGCTTCCGCACGAAGATCGGCTTGTCCGGGTCCTTCTCGTTCGGGAACCGGTTGACGACCGTGAAGGCGTCGGGGGTCGTGTCCCGGACCTGGTCGAACACGCTTTCGGTTTCGAAGGAGACCTCCGGCTTCGGCAGATGGTTCGCTTCGTTGCACGCCTCCTCGCAGGCGCGGCAGCCGATGCACTTCGTCGTGTCGATGAGCATCCCGTTGAACTCGATGCCGCCTTCCGAGGTCTGCTGGGCATGCGCCGGCTTTCCGCCCCCTGCGACCAGGGCGCCGCCGGTCAACCCGGCGATCTTCAGGAAATTCCTTCTGCTGATGGTCATGGGTGATCCCTCCTGTCGGTTGCCGCGTCAGCGGAAATATTTCCGGATCGCGATCTGCAGGATCTCTCCGTCCATCGTCTCCATGATTCCCTCGGCGTGGATCCCTCCGTCCGGCAGGGTGACCCCGACTTCCTGGGGCACCGCCCGGTGCAGGGACAGGAACTCGGCGAAGCTTCTCGCTTCCCTTTCCAGCCAGGCGGATGCTTCCGCGCCGATCCGAAGCTTCTTGAGGTTGTGGGCCAGGTTGGACGGCCGGATCGCAAACGTCCACCCCTTGCCGTAGGGCTCCTTCTTCCCTTCCTGGGGATCGGAAAGGGCCTGGCTGTTCACTACGGAGACGACGCCGTCCACGGGCGACACGAACTCGATCCGCTTTCCCGACTGGATCGCGGCGAACGCCACCTCGCCCTGCCGCACCCGGACTCCCGCCTCCGGGAGGTCGAACCTGTCGACTTTGCCCAGCACGCCCCGCGCGAAGCCGTCCAGCCCGACCTGCACCGTTCCCGAGGGCTCGATCTTCGCCCAGGTGTGTCCGCTGTGGAAGAAGAGCCCGCCGGGCGGCTCCAGGGCCGCCAGGACCGGGAGGATCCCCGCCTCCTCACGAAGCCCGGGGGTCTCCGCGGCCAGCTTCCGCTTCTCCCTGCGCGTGAGATATACATCGACGGCGATGCATCCGACGACCGTCAGAATGAAGAGAATGACTACCATGGCGCACCTCCTGCCATTTACCCCAAAAATTGGCTTACGACCTTCCCCCACTGCGCCTCGGTCAACCTGCCGCTGATGTCCGCCAGCGGCTCGCCCCCGTCGGTCGCCGTCATGCCCAGGTCCGAGGTGAACACCCGCTGCAGCCTTTCGACCTCGTTTTCGAGCCACTTCCTGGCGACGTGCTTGTGGTACAGCCCGGTCACGCCGCTTCCCTTGAGCCGCATGGAGAAGATCCATCCCTCGTTGTACGGGTCATCGTTGAGGATGGAGGGATCGGCGGCCACCTTGGGATTGACGGCCTTGATGACCCCGTTCGCGGGGGACACCAGCCGGACGGTCCGCCGGCCGGAATGGAGCAGGAAGCAGACGCTGTTCTCCTTCACCGGCATGTTTTCTCCCGGAACCGATGCGCGGTCGACCTTCCCGATCAGCCGGCACGCGAAGTCGTCGATCCCGATCCGCGCCTCGTTCTCGTCTTCCGGGGACGGCGCGACCCAGACATGTTTGGGGTGATAGTAATAATCGGACTTGATGCGGAATCCCCGGACGTCTTCCAGCCCCCTGCCCGCGTGGCTGACTTCGTTGTACAGGGAGCACTCCTGGAAGTTGATCGAGTTGCAGATGCCCTTGGAGGATGACGTGCTGTCGACGGGGATCATCTTCACCGGAAAGGCCTTGCAGTACGTCACGGTTTTCGTCTCGAGAAAAGGGCATTTTCTTTCTTTCATCGCTGCACCCCTTCTTCCCCGGCTTTCAGTTCCTCGCGCTCGCCTCGAACACAATTTTCATGCATGCCCTGCCCGCGGCTTCGCCGCCGCAATGAGCCCCAGCACGAAGTAGGTGATTCCCAGGATGATGTAGACCATCTTCTCCACCTCCTTCCGCGGGATGCCTGCCCGCGCCCCTGTCTATCGCAACGGGCGTGCCGGTTCTGCATCCGGAGACGTGGCGTATCGTATCTATCCGTTTTCCTGGATAATTCAGGCCGCCCAGGCAGCATCCTGCCGGCGGCGCGGGATACGGGACTTCTGCGGAGATTCTCTACACTATCGGGAGAAGAGAAATTACCTGTTTAATATTGTGGCGTTCTCGCTGTTGAAAAATTCACCAGCGAATTGACATTCTCAACACTCCTTGGCGGCCGCCCCCTCCTTTTTCAGGTCGAATTTCTTTATCTTGTTGTAAAGCGTCACCCGGTCGATCCCAAGGGTCTGAGCGGACCGGACGATATTCCACTGATGATCGTTCAGCACGAGCCGGATGTGCTCCTTTTCGATCTCCTCGAGCGATTTCGCCCGGTGATTCGCGCCTCCGGCGGCGGAGGGGAGGCTGATGTCGGTCTCGGTGATGATGTTCCCCTTCGCCACGACCACCGCCCTCTCGATGACGTTGCGCAGCTCGCGCGCGTTGCCCGGCCAGTCGTTGTCCACCAGGATCTTCATCGCTCCTTCGCTCACCCCGCGGATCTGTTTCCCCATCTCGATGTTGAATTTCTCGATGAAGTGGTCGACCAGGAGCGGGATGTCCTCCCTCCGGTCCCGCAAGGGGGGGATGTGGATGGAGATGACGTTCAACCGGTAATAGAGATCGGCGCGGAACCGCCCCTCCTCGATGGCGATTTTCAGGTCGCGGTTCGTCGCGGCGATGATCCGCGAGGTGATCGCGATCAGGTCGGACCCGCCGACGCGCCGGAATTCCCGCTGCTCCAGGACGCGGAGGAGGTCCATCTGCAGCTTGAGGCTGATGTCGCCGATCTCGTCCAGGAAGAGGGTCCCGTCCTGGGCGAGCTCGAGCTTCCCCCGCTTGATGGCGCTGGCGCCCGTGAACGCCCCCTTTTCGTGCCCGAACAGCTCGCTCTCCAGCAGGCTCTCCGTGAGGGAAGCGCAGGACACGGAGATGAACGGGGCCTCGCTCCGGGGGCTTTCGTCGTGGATCGCACGGGCGAGCAGCTCCTTGCCCGTCCCGCTTTCCCCCTGGATCAGGACCGTCGAGCTGCTTTTCGCGACGGTCCGGGCCAGATCGAAGATCTCCAGCATCTTCTCGTTCTTGCTGATCATGTCGCGAAGCTTGTACTGCTTCTTGAGCTCCTTGCGGAGGAACAGGTTCTCCTGGACCAGCTTGTGATGGTCCACGATCTTCCGGATCGTCAGGGAGATGTCGTCGGGGTTGAACGGCTTGACGAAATAGTCGTAGGCGCCCTTCTTCATCGCCTTCACGGCGGTGTCGACCGTCGCGTAGGCGGTCATGATGATGACCAGCATGTCGGGGTGGGTCTTGCGGACCTCGTCCATCAGCTGGATCCCGTCCATCCCCGGCATCTTCAGGTCCACCAGCATCAGGTCCCAGGGCTTGGCCGGAAGGCGCTCCAGCGCCTTCCTGCCGCTCTCCACGGCCTCCACGTGGTACCCGTCCTCCTCGAGCCAGCTGCTCAAGGAGTCCCGGACGATCTCCTCGTCGTCCACCACCAGGATGTTGACGCTCTTTTCCATCGTCATTCTTCCCTCCCCGCCCCGGATAGGGGGCCCATCGCCGCCCGGCACGCGCGGCAAAAGGTCCGCCCCTTGCCGTCGACGTCGACCACGGTATTGGACAGGTACATTACGCACTCCCTCGACGGGCAGTGGATCAGCCCGAAGGTATGGCCCAGCTCGTGGAGGCTCTCCTTGCGCAGCCTCTCCAGGAGCAGTCCCCGGTCCGGCGCCACGCCGTAATGCTCCTGGCGCAGCCGGGCCAGCGACACCACCGCCGCGATCCCGTCAAGCTGCGCCTCGCCGAACACGTACGTCAGGATCGGGATGCAAAGATCCTTGTCGGTCACCCCCAGCAGCTTCCGCGCGTCCTCCGGCACTTCCTTCAGCATCTCCCGGAGGATCCTCGTCGAAACGTACTGGTTCCGAACGGCGTCGTAGCTGTCGGGAGGCAGGGGAACGGGCGGCATCGCCCTGACGGTCGAGAAGAGGCAGTCCCCCATCTCCTTTTCCAGCCATTTAAGGATCCACGGATCCACCGCCCCGAACGGCCGGATGTAAATAATGTTCCCGATTTTCTCCGCTTTCCTTTACGAAATGGGAAGCGTGACCCGGACCCTCGTTCCCTTCCCGGGGCTGCTGTCGATCGCCACCTTGCCGTTATGCCGGGACACGATGCCGTTCACCACGGACAGGCCCAGCCCGGTCCCCTTCTCCTTGGTGGAAAAGAACGGGTCGAAGATCCGGGCGAGATTCTCCGCCTGGATCCCCACCCCCGTGTCCCGCACGGACACCGTCGCCGTGTTCTCCCCCTCGTCGACTTCGCTGCCGACCGTCAGGGTCCCTCCCCCCTCCATCGCCTCGCAGGCGTTGATCATGAGGTTCAGGAACACCTGCTTCATGTGGGCCGGGTCCGCCATGATGTCCGGAAGGGGCTTCATGAGGTTCACCACCTCGATGTTGTTGAGGTTCAGCTTGTTCCGGATGAGGGAGAGGGACTCTTCCACCACTTTCACCAGGTTCAACTGCTTGCGCACCGGCTCCTTCGGACGGGTGAAATCGAGCAGGTTCTGGACGATGGCCGTCGTTCTCTCGACCTCCCTGCGCATCGTATCCAGGTATCCCCGGTATTTCTCGACGTCCGCCGCCTCGTACTGCCCGGCCTCGATCTTCCTCTCCATGAGCCGGATGTACGTGTAGACGCCGGTCAGCGGGTTGTTGATCTCGTGGGCGACGGTCGCCGCCATGCGGCCGAGCGACGCGGACTTCTCGACCTGCACGAGCTGCCGGTTCGCCTGCTCGAGCTCGTGGGTCTTCTGCTGGACGCGGTCCTC
>PQAK01000028.1:15091-18274 GCA_003105225.1 Deltaproteobacteria bacterium
CGCTCTTCCACCTTCTGCTCCAGCGTGTGGATCCCTTCCTGTATCTCTTCATGGGCCTTCTGGAGGTCCTGCGTCATCTGGTTGAACGACGACGCCAGGTGCCCCATTTCGTCGTTCGTAGTGACGGGGATGAAATGGTCCAGGTCCCCCCCCGAGATCCGTTTCGTCCCCAGTACCAGCTCCTCCTTGACCGGACGCTCGATGAAATGGAGGAGGATGAGCGCCACGATGGAGCAGATGGCGACGATCGATACGAGGCTGACGGCCAGGACCTTCCCGCGCGCCTTGGCCATTTGCGCGTCCACGTCGTCCAGGTCCATCGTGACGTCGATCACCCCGAGCACCTTCGTCGATTCGGGGTGCGCATGGCATTTCGCGGAAGAGCACCCCTCCTCGTTGTACATGGGGTTGATGATGCCGAGAACCCGGTGTCCCGCGCCATTCCCCTTGTGGGAGTCCGATGACAGGAAGGTCCGGTTGCGCTCGGACGTCGCCAGCCGGGCGAGCGGGCGGGCCTCCAGGTGGCATCCGTAGCAGGCCTCCGCGCGCTTGTCGACCATCCCGCCCACCTCGGAAGCGTCGCTGGAATAGAGGATCTTCCCCTCGGAGCTGTAGATCCGGACCTTCTCGATCCCCTCCTGCTCCCCGATCGTCTCCATGATCTTGTAGGCGGCCTCTTTCCGGTTTTCGAGCATGTCGTTCTGGATCGATTTCTTGATCGTTTCGCTCAGCTGCGATGCGTTCCGGAGGATCGCGGCGTTGAGGTTCTCCTTCTGGATGGTGAGATAGAGGTAGGCCAGCGCGCCGTTCACGATGAGGACCATCCCCATCACGCACAGGACGATCTTCACGCTGATGCTGTTGTACCAGTTCATTAGCGTATACAGTATACCTATATCGCCCTTCGGGGGAAGGGAAAACCGCTGCCGTTCCGCCGCCTGTGCCCCCCGGATCGATTCCGGGAAACCCGGCCTCCCCGCCGGCGGCGCCCCCATGCGTCAATGACGAGTTGACTCCCCATCTAAAACAGGAAAAAATGGGGAGTTGAATTCCGGCCTATGGGGAAATGATGCAGAAATCGGCGTTTTACGCCATCATGGGAATCTCCATCTTCGTAACGGCCGCCTCCTTGGGCTTCACCGCAAGCCGTCTGCTTTCGCCACGGTACATCGCTCCCCCGTCGGCCGCGCCGGGGCGGGCCGCGGCGGCGGGGACGGCCGGAAGCGCGTCCCTCCCCCCGGAGCGCTGGGCGAATCTCTTCGTTCCCGACCGGAGGATGGACATCCCCTCCAAGTTCGCGGGCGCCGCCGTGGCCGATGTGCCGAAAACGAAGTTCGTCCTCCTGGGAACCATCGCCTCCGACTCGAAGGCGGCGCGCCGGGCCATCCTGTGGGCGGAAGGGATGAAGCAGCCCCGGATCGACAGGGAAGGCAGCGAGCTGGAGCCCGGCACGCGGCTGGACCGCATCGAGCGGGATTTCGTCATCCTGGCGCGCGGGACGGCGCAGGAAAAGCTCGAGATCCTTCCCGTCGGATCGAAAACGCGCAGCATCGCTCCCCCGGCGCCTCCGGCGACCGGCGGCGCCGCCGCGCCCGCCGCCGCAGCGGGAGAGATCCACGTCACCAAGCTGGGAGAAAACGCCTATGCCCTCGACGATGCGACGGTGGGCCAGATCACCGGAAACATCAACCAGCTCATGACCAACGTCCGGCTCATTCCGTATTTCGAGGGAAACAAGTCCGCCGGCTACCGCGTCGCGGCCATCCGCCCGGGGTCGGCGTTCGAGCAGCTGGGGTTTCGCGGGGGAGACGTCATCCAGCAGGTGAACAACGTGGACCTTTCGACGCCCGACAAGATCTACACGATCTTCCAGAACCTGAAGGACGAGAAGAAAGTCACGGTCAACATTCTCCGGCAGGGACAGAAGAACTCGATCAGCTACGAAATCCGGTGACAGGGAGCATGCGATGAGAAAAACGGTCTCGGGCCTCGCGGCCCTCTGGCTATTCGCCGCGGCGGCGTTCGCGGCGGAATCCCCTCCGGCGCCTCCCGCGCCCGCCGAGGACAACCAGGCCGTCTCCTCGCCCGCGGCGGACAACCAGGCCGTCCCCGTGCCGGCGACGGACAACCAGGCCGTCCCCGCGCCGGTGACCACGGAGGAGATACCCCGCCCGGCTCCGCCCCCCGCGGCGGAACCGATGCGGCGCGAAGCCGCGCCGGCACCGGCGGAGGAATCCAGGCCCAAGGCGCCCCCCGTCTACATTTCCATGGATTTCACCGACGTGGACCTTCCCGTCCTGGTGAAATTCATCAGCGAGCAGACCCGGAAGAACTTCATCTTCGACGAACGGCTGCAGGGAAAGATCACCATCATCTCCCCGCGGAAAATCACCGTCGAGGAAGCCTACAACGTCTTCCTGTCGGTCCTCCAGGTGAAGGGATTCACCACCGTGGAGCAGGGAAACACGATCAAGATCGTCGCCCTCCGGGACGCCAAGCAGGAGAGCCTTTCCACGAATAAAGGGGGGCCGGACGCCCCCGCTTCCGAATTCATCACCCGCCTGATCCCGCTGCAATACGTCGACACGGCCGACGTCACCGCCCTGCTGACGCCGATCGTTTCCAGGGACGGCCTGCTCACGTCGTTCCCCGCGTCCAACACCCTGATCCTCATCGATTCGCGCGCCAACATCGACCGCATCCTGAAGATCCTCGCCGTGATCGACGTCGAAGGCACGTCGGCGACGCTCCGGATCTACCCGCTGAGGAACGCGTCTGCGATCGACCTGGCCAAGACGCTCGATACCATCTACCAGGAGACTCCGGCGGCGCCCCAGGCCGGCGTCCGGCGGGGGCGGCTGGGGAGGAGCCGGGGCGCCTCGTCGAAATTCATCCCGGACCCCCGGACCAACAGCCTGATCGTGCTGGCGAGCGGAGACACGCAGGACGACGTCCAGGACCTGATCGCGAAGCTCGACATCAAGGCCCCCGAGAACACGGGGAAGATCAACGTCTATTACCTGGAAAACGCCGACGCCGAGGAGGTCTCCAAGGTCCTGGCGAGCCTGTCGGAGCGCAAGGGGCCCCCGGCCCCGGCGGCGCCCGGCGCGGCGACGGTCCGGGGGGTCATCGCCGCGGAACTGGAAGGCGGCGTCAAGATCACCCCGGACAAGGCCACCAACT
>PQAK01000029.1:0-2919 GCA_003105225.1 Deltaproteobacteria bacterium
CCTGATCCTGGGCGGGCACGAGCACGAAAACATGCAGTTCCGGCGGGGAGCGGCGTACGTGCCCATCTTCAAGGCGGACGCCAACGCCCGCACCGTGTACGTCCACCGGATCCGTTGCGACACGAGGGACCGGAAGGTCGCGATCCGTTCGGAACTGCGGCGCGTCACCGGAGAGATCCCGTCGGATCCCGGCACCTCCGCCACGATCGGGTACTGGCAGGAGCTCGGGTTCGCCGCGTTCCGCGCCGAGGGCTTCCAGCCGGAACGGCTGGTGGCGAACGTGCCCGAACCGCTGGACGGTCTCGAAGCCGACGTCCGAAACGGGACCACGGTCCTCACGCGCCTTCTCGCGGACGCCATGCTGGGCGCCGTTCCCGGCGCCGAACTGTCCCTCTACAACGCCGGCTCGATCCGGATCGACGACGTTCTTCCGCCGGGTCCCCTGACGCAGTACGACGTGATCCGCATCCTGCCGTTCGGAGGGCGGATCTGCGAAGCGGAGATCGGAGGGGAGCTGCTTCGCAAGGTTCTCGAACAGGGGCGGGCGAACCGGGGCCAGGGCGGTTTCCTGCAGAGCGCGGGCGCGGCGAGGGACGAGGGCGCCTGGAAGGTGAACGGCGAAGCGGTCGCGGACGGCAGATCCTACCGTGTCGCGATCAACGATTTCCTGCTTTCCGGGAAGGAGCAGGGCCTGGAGTTCCTCTCGGGAAACGCCCCCGGCGTGCGTTCGTCGTGTCGTGAAAACAGCGACCTGCGGGTCATCTTCGGGGACCACCTGCGGAAGCGGTTCGGGGGCCGGTGACGGCGCGGCGGTTTCGCCGCGGATTCGTCCGCGGAATCACGGCATCGACCCGGGAAAAACCGGATTGCCCGCACCCGACGGATTCGGGTAAGATGGGACCACTTTTTTCCCCGGGCGATACATACGGCATACTAATCCATTTCCAAGGGGGTAAACGTTGAAGGCGAAATCGGTTTTGCCCGTTCTCCTGGCGGTTCTTTTCCTCGCTTCGTTTGTCGCGCCCCGCACGGCGCCGGCCGCGGAGACGATCACGCTCCGGTACGCCAACTTCCCGCCCGCGGCGACGTTCCCCTGCGTCCAGATGGAGCGCTGGGCGAAGGAGGTGGCGACGCGGACCCACGGCAAGGTCAAGGTGCAGACCTTCCCGGGCGGGACGCTATTGCCCGCGAAGAACATCCTGGACGGGGTGATCTCCGGCCTGGCGGACATCGGCAATTTCGCCATGAGCTACCAGCCGGGGCGCTTCCCCGTGTCCGAAGCCGTGGACCTCCCCCTGGGCTTCACGAGCGCCCGCGCCGCGAGCCTCACGCTCTACGACCTCATCGAGAAGTACCAGCCCAAGGAGTTCGAGAAGGTGAAGATCCTCACCCTCTTCACCTGCCCGCCGACGAACTTCATGACGAAGACGCCGGTCAAGACGCTTGCGGACCTCAAGGGGATGGAGCTGCGGGTCGCCGGGACGAGCGCGGAGGTCGTGAAGCGCCTGGGCGGCATCCCGGTCGCCATGCCGCAGTCGGAGACCCCCGAGGCGATCCAGAAGGGGGTCGTCAAGGGGATGGTGTCGTCGATGGAGATCCTCCAGGACTTCAAGTTCGCCGCCTACACGCCGTACGCGACGGTCGCGAACCTGCCGGTGGTCTCCTTCGCCGTCGTGATGAACAAGGAGAAGTGGAACTCCCTTCCCGCGGACGTGAAGAAGGTGCTGGACGACCTGCGGAGGGAGCAGGCGATGTGGACGGGGACCTACGTGGACAACCACGTCGCGGAGGCGCTGGCCTGGTCGAAGAAGACCTACGGCCACCAGGTGTTCCACCTGTCGGCGGCGGACGCCGAAACCATGAAGGCAAAGCTCAAGCCGATGGTGGACGAATACGTCAAGCGGGTTTCCGCGGCCGGCCTCCCCGGGGACCAGATCGTCGCCGACGTCCTCGCGATGAAGAAGAAGAACGAGCTGAAGAAAAAGTAGCCCGCGGTCCCGATGGACATGGAACGGCTTTCCGCGCTCCTGCGGAAGGTCCTCATGATCGCGGGGGGCGCGGCGCTTCTGGCCCTCACGCTGCTGGCCACCGCGAACGTCGCCTTGAGGATCCTCCGGGTCCCGGTGAGCGGGACCTATGAGATCGTCTCCTTTCTCGGGGCGATCGTCACCGCGGGGGCCCTGGGCTACACGCAGAAGCGCAAGGACCACATCGTCGTGGACATCCTCTCGGAGAAGTTCCCCGCCTCCGTCAAGCGGGCGGTCGACGGGTTAAGCCATGTCCTCATGCTCGGCCTGTTTTCGATCGTGGCCTGGCAGACCTTCGTCTACGGGGAGCGGCTGCGGCGGACGGGAGAGCTCTCGGAGACGCTCAAGGTCGCCTATTATCCCTTCGTGTTCCTGGTCTCCCTGGGGTTCGCCGTCCTCGCGCTCACGATTCTCCTCGACCTGCTGGGACTGTTCCTGAAGAAGGAGGAGACGCGGTGAGCGGTCCCGCCGCCGGCGCATGCGGCATCGCCGTCATGTTCTTCCTCCTGTTCGCGCTGCGGATCCCGGCGGCCTTCACCATGGCCCTGGTCGGGTTCGCCGGGATCGCCCTCGTGACCTCCCTCGAGGCCGCCTTCTCGATCGTGGGCACCGAGATGTGGAACATCTTCTCCAACTACGGGCTGACCGTGATCCCGCTGTTCATCCTGGTCGGGGAGATCGTCCATTACGCCGGCTACAACTTCAGCCTCTACGACGCCACCTACAAGTGGTTCGGGCACTACCGCGGCGGGCTCGCGATGACGACGATCATGGCGTCCGCGGCCTTCTCCGCGATCTCCGGCTCCAACACGGCCACGGCGGCCACGATGAGCGCGGTCGCCATCCCCGCCATGAAGGAGTACAAGTACCACCCGATGCTCAACGCCGGCTC
>PQAK01000029.1:2951-15545 GCA_003105225.1 Deltaproteobacteria bacterium
ATCGTGCTCGTGGTCTACGGCCTGTACACCGGCCAGTCCATCGGCAAGCTCTTCTTCGGCAACGTCATCCCCAGCGTCATCCTGACCGCCGCCATCCTTGGGACGGTGGTCTGGATCTGCCGCGCCCACCCCGACTGGGGGGCGACGGGCCCGAAGTTCGGCTGGAAGGAGCGGATGAAGGCGCTCCCCGAGGCGATCGACATCCTCGTGCTGTTCGGGATCATCATGTACGCCCTGTTCACGGGCGTCGTGACCGCCACGGAGGCCGCCGCCGTCAGCTGCTTCCTCGGGTACGTCATCTGCCTCGCGCGCCGGAAGCTCACCTGGAAGAAGTTCCTCGATTCCATGACCGACACCCTGCGCATCTCCTGCATGGTCTTCATGATCGTCGCGGGGGCGGTGATCTTCGCCCGGTTCCTGACGCTCACCCGCCTTCCCTTCGAGACCGCCGAGTGGATCCGGACGCTCGCGCTGCCCAAGTGGATGGTGCTCTGGGTGATCCTGCTCTGCTACATCGTCGGCGGCTGCATCATGGACGCGCTCGCGTTCCTGCTCGTCTCGCTGCCGATCTTCTACCCCCTGGTCATCCAGCTCGGATACGACCCGATCTGGTTCGGCCAGGTGATCACGATCGTCACGACGATGGGCTCCATCATGCCGCCCATCGGCATCTGCTGCTACGTCGTCTCCGGGATGTCCGGCATCCCCCTTGCGACCGTCTTCCGGGGGAGCTTCTACTACATGCCGTCGTACATCGTCTCCATCGTCATCCTCATGATCTCGCCGTACTGGACCGTGCTGGTCCTGTCCGACCTGGTGCGGTAGCGGCCGTGGCCCGTCCGCCGGAAGACCGGATCCTCCTGCTGGGAAACGAGGCGATCGCCCACGCCCTGCTGGAGAACGGGTGCCGGGTCGCATCCTCCTACCCCGGGACCCCCGCGTCGGAGATCCTCTCCGCACTGGCCAAGCTCCGGAAGGAGCGGGGGGTCGAGATGCACGCGGAATGGGCGGTCAACGAAAAGGTCGCCTTCGAGATCGCCTTTACCGGGAGCCTGACGGGGCTGCGCGCCGCGGTGAGCATGAAGCAGGTCGGGCTCTCCGTCGCCTCCGACCCGCTGATGAGCGCCGCCTACCTGGGGGTCAAGGGCGGGTTCCTGGTGATCAGCGCGGACGACCCCGGCCCCCACTCCTCGCAGACCGAGCAGGACAGCCGCCTGCTGGCGATGATGGCCAGGATCCCCGTCCTCGATCCCTCCTCGCCCGCGCACGCGCGGGAACTGGTCGCCGCCGGGTACGAGCTCTCCGAGCTCTTCGAGGTCCCCGTGATGCTGCGGCCCACGACGCGGGTCTGCCACGCCTGCCAGGACCTCCCCCCGGGGAAGGTCCTCCCGTTTCCGCGGGAGGCCGATTTCCGGAAATCGACCGCGCGGTGGGCGGCGACCCCCGCGTTCCGCTACGAGCTGCACCGGAAGCTGGACGAAAAGCTCGCGGCCATCGCCGCCTGGCCGCGGACCGCCCCGTTCCGCGCGAACCCGGAAGCCGCGGGTCCCAAGGCGGTCGTGGCCTCGGGCGTCGCGGCGGCGCACGCCCGGGAGATCCTGCGGGAGGCCGGCCTGTGGGACCGCCTCCCGCTGTACCACGTCGTGCAGCCCTATCCCGTGCATTCGGAGTTCGTCTCCCGCCTCCTGTCCAGCCACGAGGAGATCCTCGTCCTCGAGGAGACGACCGGCGTCATCGAGATGCAGCTCCTCGACCGCCGCCGCGTGCGGGGGAAGCTCACCGGCGCCGTCCCGGAGGCGGGGGAGCTGCTTCCGGAAATCATCGCGGAGGCGATCGCGACGTTCGCCGGAACCGGGGCGGATACTGCGCGCGCCCGGGACCCGGAGCGCGGGGGAAGACGCCCGACCCTTTGCCCCGGCTGCCCGCACCGGTCGAGCTTCTACGCCATCCGGAAAGCGGCCCCGGACGGGATCTACCCGAGCGACATCGGCTGCTACACGCTGGGGATGAACCTGGGCGGGGTCGACACGGTCCTGTGCATGGGCGCCTCGGTGAGCCAGGCTGCCGGCTTCTACCAGGCCTACCGCCTCTCCGGGAAGCAGGTCGATATCGTGGCCACCATCGGGGACTCCACCTTCTTCCACGCCGGGGTCCCGGCCCTGATCGACGCGGTGGTCCAGGAGGCCCGGTTCGTCCTGGTGATCCTGGACAACGCCACGACGGCCATGACCGGCTTCCAGCCGACGCCGGCGACGGGGAAAACCGCGGCGGGCGAGCCGGCGGGCTCGGTGGACATGGAGGCGCTCGTGCGCGCCTGCGGGATCGGGTTCTGCAAGGCGGGGACCCCCAGCCGCCTCCCGGAGTTCATCGGTCTCCTCCGCGAGGCGGTCGCCTACAGCCACGCCAAGGGTCCCGCGGTGGTCATCGCGCGGGAGCCCTGCGTCATGGATCGGAGCCAGGCCGACCGCCTGCCCGCACCGGTAAACGTTTTCATCGACGAGACGTGCAACGGCTGCCGGTACTGCACGACCCGCTTCGAGTGCCCGGCGCTCCTCTATGACGAGGAGGGGAAGCGGGTCGCCATCGACGGCCTCCTGTGCACGGGGTGCGGCGTCTGTCTCCACGTCTGCCCCCTGGGCGCCATCCGCGAGGCGCCGCCGGAAGGGAAAGCCCCATGACCGGGGAGAGGCAAGGAGCGGCGGTGGAGCGGCAGCAGATCGTCGTGAGCGGACTGGGCGGGCAGGGAGTCCTGTTCGTGGCGCGCCTGCTCGCGGACGCCGCCATCCGGAAAGGGGCGGGCGTGCTCACCTCCGAGACGCACGGGATGGCCCAGAGGGGAGGCGTCGTTGTTGCGCATCTGAAGGTCGGCGATTTCGAAAGCCCGCTGGTCCGGGAATCCCGGGCGGACGGGCTCCTCGTCCTTTCGGCGGAAAATTTCCGGCTTCACCGAAGGTTCCTCGCCCCTTCCGGCTGGGCGGTCGTCAACGCGCCGCCGGGCGGGCTTACAGGCGGAAGTTCCCGCGTCTGCGCCATCGACGCCGACGGCCTGGCGAAGGAATTCGGCAACCTCCATGCCATCAATCTCGTCCTTTTGGGTTACGCCCTTTCCGGCCCGGCGGGCGTCGAAGAGGAAAGCCCGCTCTTCTGCAGCGCCGAGGAGATCCGGGAGGTACTGCGCCGGCGGATGGAAGGAAAGGAGAAGCTCCTTGACGCCTCTCTTGCCGCGCTGGCCCTTGGAATGAAGCATGGAAAGCGTTAAGTTGAATCCCATGCTCCGCCGGTTCCCCCCGAAATACGCCGCGCCCGGCGATCTGCCCGCCTTCCAGCTCCAGGGGCTGCAGTGGACGGTTTCCCACGCCTGGAAGAACTCCCCCTTTTACCGGAAACGGCTCCAGGAAGCGGGCGTCGCGCCGGAAGGAATCCGGTCGCTTTCGGACCTCTCCCGGCTCCCTTTCACCGGCGCCGAGGACTTGCGGGACGGCTATCCCCTCCCCCTGCTCTCCGTCCCGCCCCGGGAAATCGTGCGGATCCACTCCTCCTCGGGAACCACGGGGAAGCGGAAGATCCTCTGCTACACGCAGAAGGACATCGACGACTGGCTCGACATGTTCGCCCGGTGCTACGAGATGGCGGGGCTGTCCCGCGAGGACCGGGTGCAGATCTGCGTGGGATACGGGCTGTGGACCGCCGGCGCGGGCTTCCAGCTGGGAGCCGAGAAGTTCGGCGCGATGACCATCCCGGCCGGCCCGGGGAACCTGGAGCTGCAATGCACCTTCCTCCAGGACCTGAAGACGACGGTTTTGTGCTGCACCGCGTCGATGGGGCTGCTGCTGGCCGAGGAGGTGAACGCGCGCGGCCTTCGCGGCCGGATCGCGCTGTCGAAGGTCATCCTGGGCGCGGAACGGACGAGCGACGCCATGATCGCCACGATCAAGGAGCTCCTGGGCGTCAAGGAAGTCTACGACATCCCGGGGCTCACCGAGCTGTACGGACCCGGGACCGGGCTGTCCTGCCGGGCGGAAGCGGGGATCCACTACTGGGCCGATTTCTACATCCTGGAGATCCTCGACCCCGAGACCCTGCAACCCGTCGCTCCCGGGGAGATCGGGGAGATGGTGTACACCACGCTTTCGAAGGAAGGCGCCCCCCTGATCCGGTACCGCTCGCGCGACCTGACGCGGCTGATCGAGGGGACGTGCCCCTGCGGCTGCATCCTCCCGCGGCACGACAGGATCCTCGGGCGTTCCGACGACATGGTCGTCTTCCGGGGGGTGAACGTCTACCCCGGCCAGGTCGACGAGGTCCTCTCGCGGATCGACGGCGTCGGGAGCGAATACCAGGCGCTCTTCCACCGGGGGAAGGACGGGAAGGACACCATGACCATCAAGGTGGAGCGCGCCCCCCGCCTCGGCGAAGGGGCGGATGCCGCCCTTGCCCGCGCGGTCGCCGAGGAAATCAAGCACAACCTCATGGTGTCCTGCTCGGTGGAGATCGCGTCCCCCGGGACCTTGCCCCGTTCGGAGAAAAAGACCCGCCGCATCTTCGACAACCGGGCCATTTGACGCCGGGCGAAATGAGGAATTGAGAATCCCGGCGGTCTTCGATAGAATGGGGCTCCGTTCGACATCGTCGGCGGTCGTCGATCCGTCACCCGGCCTTCCCCTGACCAGCGGGGGGTTCCCCATGTTCGCGACTGCCTGCAAGCTCGCCACCCGCTACACCTATCCCGTCGTCATCGCGCGCCGCCACTACGACCGGACGACCAAGTGGGGGTGCGCCGCCTTCGTCGTCCTGAACGAGGAGGGATGGATCGCCACCGCGGCCCATCTGCTCGCCGCGGAGGACGCCCTTCAGCGGAGCTGCCGGGAACGATCCGACCATGCGATGAAGGTCCGCGGCATCCGCGAGGATGCGCGGCTGTCCGACAAGGAGAAGCGGCTGAAGCTCTCCCGGCTGAAAACCGACCCGAAATGGGTCACGGACGTCACGTTCTGGTGGGGGAGCGAGGGGACCCGCCTGAAGGAGGTCCGGCTGCTTCCGGAGGCGGACCTTGCCGTCGGGCGGCTTACCCCGTTCGATCCGGAGAGGTTCCGCCCGTTCCCGGTCGTCAAGGACCCCGCAACCCTGGATGTGGGGACGACGCTGTGCAAGCTCGGATACCCGTTCCAGCGGATCCAGGTTTCCTTCGACCCGTCCGGCGGAACGTTCCGCATGGCGACGGGCTCCCTGCCTCTTTCCGGATTCCCGACGGAGGGGATCTACACGAGGACGCTCTCCGGCGGCCGATCCTCCGACGGCCGGTACGAGATCAAGTTCCTGGAAACCTCCTCGCCGGGGATCGCCGGCCAGAGCGGGGGACCCCTCTTCGACACGCGCGGCACCCTCTGGGGGGTCCAAAGCCGGACGGACATGCATTCGATCCGCATTCTCACCCGGACGCGGGGGAAGGCGCGGACCGACGACGACGTCCTGCCGGTAAACCTGGGCGTTGCGATCCATCCGGAACTGCTGGTCCGCTACCTCACCGACAACGGGATCCGCTTCCGGATGTCGGACTACTGAAACCCGGCTGAAAGGAAACCCCGTCAGGTGCGTCCGGGTTTCGGGGCGCCGAAACGGGAAAGCACCGCGTCCAGCCGCCGCCTCCCGGAAGCCGCCTCTTCGAACGGGTCCTCCTTCAGCCGGTGGGGGAGCGACAGGCGGAAGGCGTCCGCCAGGCACTCTTCGTCGGGCAGGGGAATCCCCTTCACCGCGGCCAGGGCCTTGCTGCACTTGAGGATCGTGATGTCGCCCCGATGCCCCGCCACGCCGAGATCGGCGACGACCTCCACCACGGCGCCGAGGACGTGATCGGGGACCGCAACGGAGGGGAGCAGCTCCCGGGCCTCTTCGATCCTGCCCCGGAGCGCCTCGTCCTCTTGGGCCCACTTCTCGACGAATCCCGGCGCGCTCCCCTCGAACGCCAGCACCCGCTCCACGATCTGCCGCCGCAGCGACAGGTCCTTCTCCCCCGTCACCTCCACGCACAACCCGAACCGGTCCAAAAGCTGCGGGCGAAGCTCCCCCTCCTCCGGGTTCATCGTCCCCACCAGCAGGAACCGCGACGGGTGCGAGTACGTCACCCCCTCCCGCATCACCACGTTCACCCCCGACACCGCCACGTCCAGCAGCACGTCCACCACGTGGTCGTCCAGCAGGTTCACCTCGTCGATGTACAGCACGTTCCCGTTCGCCTTCCCCAATACCCCCATCTCGAACTTCTTCGACCCCTCCCGAAGCGCCGCCTCCAGGTCCAGGCTCCCCACCACCCGGTCCTCCGACGCGTTCAGCGGCAGGTCCACCACCTCCACCGACCGCGACTCGTGCGAAAGCGTCTCCCCCGACAGCTCCCGCGCAACGCACTCCCCGCACCGCGGCATCCCCTCCAGGCACCCGAACCGGCACCCCGACACCACACGCTTCGGAGGCAGCACCGCCGCGAACGCACGCACCGCCGTCGTCTTCCCCGTCCCCTTCTCCCCGCGGATCAGTACCCCCCCGATCGACGGGTCCACCGCGTTCGCAAGCAGACCCTTCTTCAACAGCTCCTGCCCCACGATCGCGCTGAACGGAAAGGTTCGCATCATACGCATCTCTTCCAGATTGGATGATGGTTGCAACAGGAAGAAGCGGCGGTCCCTTTAACGTTCGGCCGGCAGGGGGTGAGGCGGCCGGAAGGGATCCATCCGCAGTACCCGCTCTTCCAAGCGCGGTACGGGTATCATAACATGATTTTATAAAACAGCAATATCCGCCGGGAAACCGGCGCGTCCTATTGGTCCATAAAGCTGATTTTTAAGATGGTGAAGGCTTTTCCCCTTGATGGACAAGCGATTGCAGCGCCCCCGGAACCTTCCTGCTAGGTTGAAAAGCCGGTTTGGAGAGGCGGGGTGGAAGGCCTGCGAGGAGGCTTGCGGTTACCCGATGACGGGGCTCTCTCCGGGAGGGAGCGCCTCGAGAAACTCGGCGATGTGATCTTCGATGTCGGGGGGGATCTCGGGAATCGCCTTGCCGCCGTTCAGGCCCTTGAGAAACGCCCCGCACCGGTCGCACCGGTCGCGGTGGGTCCGGAACAGGAGGTTCATGGTCATCGACAGACGGTTGGCCACGTAGGCGCGGAGGATGTCGGCCACCTGCTCGCGGCGTTCCCTGGCGGCGCGCTCCAGGTACTTCTCGATGTCCCGATGGTGCTCGCGCGCCTTCTGGAGGACGAAGGCCTTCAGCCGGTTGCGGACCTCCTCGGGGATCTCTTCCGGCTGGATCTGCCGGCACAGGATCCGCGTCTTGTCGTAGGTCTTCAGGAAATTCATGCAGGGCTCGCACCGCTCGATGTGAACCGCCAGTTCCTGGCGCAGGTGCTCCTCCATCGACCCCTCGAAGAAGTCTCCCAGCAGGTACACCAGTTCCTTGCAGTTCATCGCTACTCCGCCTTCCCCTCACGAAGGTACCGGGACAGCTGCTCCCGCAGGTACAATCTCGCCCGGTGCAGCCGGGACTTCACCGCCGGAACGGTCAGCCCGAGGATCTCGGCCGTCTCTTCGTTTGAAAGCCCTTCGACATCGCTTAAGACGAAAACCACCCGGTACTTTTCCGAGAGGTTCTCCGTGAAGCGCCTGATCACCTGCCCCAGCTCCTTGTCCAGCGCCTTCCTCTCGACTTCCTTGCTCCAGTCGTCGATCAGGCTGGCGTGCATCCCCTCTTCGGTGAACACCGGCATGAAATCTTCGATCGAAACCGTCTCTCCCCGTCGTTTCCCGCGCAGGCGCATCAGGCACGTGTTCACGCAGATCCGGTAGATCCACGAGTAGAGCGCCGAATTCCCCTTGAAGGTGTCCGCCTTCCGGACCACGGTCAGGAACACGTCCTGCGCCGCTTCCTCGGCGTCGCTCTCGTTCTTGAGGATCGACATCGCCAGGCTGTAGATCTTGCTGTGGAAGCGGTCGAAAAGCATCTCGACCGCATCCGGCGTGCCCTTGCGAAGCTCCTCCAGGAGAACGTTATCGTCTAGCAGCCGTTCCGCCGGCATCCGCCGCTCCGATTAAGATTCGACTGCAGGAACAGGGTTTCAATCGAATTTCCCGAAAATCCAGGAGTAACATGTTTTTCCCCGCACGCGCAAGACCGGCGGGGAAATCCGCCCGATCCCCGGATTCGGCTTTGCCCTTGGCGGGGAGCGAGGTTCCCCGTAGAATGGATGGGAACGCGCGGGTCACCCGCGCCGGGGAGAGTACGGCAGATATGAAAAAAAGCGGTTTCTTGCTGGTCGCGCTGCTTGCCGGAACCGCGGCCTTCTTCTTTTTCGCCTTGCTGAGGAGCCGGGAAAGCATCGATCCCGTCCCCTACGCCAGGCCCGAGGGAGGCGAGAGACAGGGAGAGTTCGAGCTGTTCATCGGGTCCTGAACCCCGCCGTTGCGTCATTCCAGGATCTCCATGTTCGCGGCCCGCACCAGGATTTTCTTCAAGCCGAACCCTGGGAAGCGCGCAAGGATCTTCCGGTCCGCGCCGTCGCCCTCCGTCGCTTCGATCCATCCTTCCCCGAAAACCGGATGGCGCACGCCGCGTCCGCGGTTCGAGGGTTGCGCCGGCCTCGAGGCGGCCGGAGAGAACCGGGGGAACCGGCGCGGCGTCGGTTCGGCGGGTGCGATTCCTTCCGTTTCCCACCGGAGGAGGGAAGGGGGGATCTCGTGCAGGAAGCGGGAGGGGATCGAGTCGCGATACGCGCCGAAGAGCCGCCTGCGCCGGGCGCAGGAGAGCGACACCCGCTCGCGGGCCCGCGTGAGTCCCACGTAAAACAGGCGCCGCTCCTCCTCGATCTCGCCTTCCGAGTCGCCGCATCGGGAGTGGGGCAGCAGCCCCTCCTCCAGCCCCACGAGGAAGACCACGTCGAACTCCAGCCCCTTGGCGTTGTGCAGGGTCATCAGGCGGACGGCGCCGGCCGGGTCCGCGCCCGTGTCGCGCGCGGACAGGGAGACTTTCTCCAGGAACTCCCGGAGCGCCTCTTCTCCCGCGCCGGGGGAGGCATCCGCCAGCCGAAGGAGCTCCTGCACGTTCTCCCTGTCCTCCGCATCGCCTTCCCTCTCGAGGCAGCCAAGGAATCCCGCACCGGAAAGCAAGGAGCGGAACGCCTCTCCGGGGGCCCGATCCGGCAGCTCCGGGAGCCACCGCTGCCGCAGGGCGAACAGCGGCGCAAGCGGCGGGATCCCGGATAGCGCGACGGAAAGGGGAGCCCCCGATTGCCTTGCCTGCTCCCTGGCGCGGGACAGCGTGACCTCCCCCACTCCCCTGCGGGGTTTTTTCAGAAGCCGCTTGAGCGATACCGCGTCGTCGGGATGCAGGAACCACTTGAGGTACGCCATCGCGTCACGGACCGACGCGCGGTCGTAGAACGACAGGGCGCCGCGCAGGACGTACGGGAGGTTCCGGTCCCGAAACGCGTCCTCGACGGCGCGGGATTGGGCGTTCACCCGGTAGAAGACGGCAACTTCGGCAGGCGGAGTCCCCTTTCGGATTTCCGCGGCCGCTTCCCGCGCCACGGCCTGCGCCTCCGCGTCGGCATCCGGGTGCATGCGCGCCCTGGGCGGCTCCCCGCCCCCGCGCGCGGCGACGACCTGCTTCTCGCGGCGGGCGAGGTTCCGGACGATCACCTTTTCCGCGGCGGCCAGGATCGGAGCGCGCGTCCGGTAGTTGGTGCGCAGGTGGAGCACCGTGGCGCGCGGATAGTCCCGCTCGAAGGAGAGCATCGGTCCCGCCGATCCCCCGCGCCACCCGTAGATCGACTGATCCTCGTCCCCCACGGCGCAGAAGGAGTCGGATGCCAGGGCGATCCTCCGGGCGAGCTCCGCCTGTCCCCGGTCGACGTCCTGGAACTCGTCCACCAACAGGTGCCGGATCCCGGATTGCACCTGGGCAAGCACCTCCGGCGCCTCCCGGAACAGCTTCACCGGCAGGCGGATCAGGTCCGAGAAGTCCAGGGCGCCCGCGGCGGAGAGCGCCCGGTCGTAGGCCCGGGCGACGGCATCGGCCTTCCCGGTGAAGAGCCACCCCGAGGCGGCCGCCGCCGACTCCACGGGGATCCCCTCCCGCTTGGCGCGCTCGATGACGCCGGCGAACCGGGCGGGCGGGAATTTCTTTTCGTCGAGGTCCAGGTCGGCGAGGATCTGGCGGAGCGCATCCATCTGGTCGCGGGCGTCGTAGATCAGAAAGCCCGGCGGCAGGCCGATCCGGCTCCCGTACCGGCGCAGGAGGAGGGCGCCGAAGGCGTGGAACGTCCCCAGCCACGGAAGGTCGCTCCCCGCGGGCAGCGCGCCGGCGACCCGCTCCCGCATCTCCTCCGCCGCCCGGTTGGTGAAGGTGATCCCCACGATGTGCCGCGGCGGCACCCCCTCCCGGAGGAGGCGCAGGATGCGCGCCACGATGACGCGGGTCTTCCCCGAGCCCGCGCCCGCGACGAGGAGAAGGGGTCCGCCCGCATGCTGAACGGCCCGGCGCTGGTCGGCGTCGAGGCCGGAAAGGATCGCTTCCATAAGAAGGGTATCAGGGTACTCCGTGTCCGCGGGAAAGGGAACCCGGGAAAAAATCCGGCGGCCCTGTCAAGCCCGCGCTGTCAGGGCCGCCGTTGCGCCGCCGGAGGGTGGGGGGGCGGCAGCGCAAGTCGCATCCTTCCGAAATGCCTTACACCATTTTCCCGTCCGTCAGGTAGTGGCCGAGACGCTCCCTCAAGAACAGCCTCGCGCGGTGCAGCCGGGACTTCACGGCCGCGATCGTCAGGTCCAGGACCTCCGCCGTCTCCTCGTAGGAAAGCCCCTGGACGTCGCAGAGTGCGAACACCGTCCGGTATTTCTCCGGGAGGTGCAGGGAAAACCGGCTGATCATCTGCCCGAGCTCCTTGTCCAGCAGCCGGCGTTCGACTTCGCGGCTCCAGTCCTGGACCGGCTTGGCGTGAACCCCCTCCTTCGTGAACACCGGGAGAAAATCGTCGATCGGAACGGATTCCACCCGCTTCCCCTTCCGCAGGCGCATGAGGCAGGTGTTGACGCAGATCCGGTAGATCCAGGAGTAGAGGGCGGAGTTCCCCCGGAACAGGTCCGCTTTCCTCACCACCGCGAGGAAGACATCCTGCACGACCTCCTCGGCGTCGCTCTCGTTTTTCAGGATGGTCATCGCCAGGCTGTACACTTTCGCGTGATACCGGTCGAAGAGGGCTTCGACCGCGGCCGGCACTCCCAGCCGGAGCTCTTCCACCAGCGCCGCGTCTTCCCGGCGCAGACCGATTCGATTCGACCATCCCGGCGCGTATTCTTCCCCGTTCCGGGAAGTGCAGGCTCCTGCCGATGGGGATCTCATCCCTTCTCCTCCTGCCTGTCCCGCGCACCCGCACGGCGGAACAGGGAGTTGACGTACCGGCCTCTTCCGGTGGAGCGTCCCCGGGGGCCTTTGCTAGGAAACCGAGCCTCCCATCGCGGAAGGCGACTTGAGGATCAGTGCGGTCAGGCACTCTTCAAGCTTTCCCACGGTGAGCGGTTTCTCGATGAAATCGTCGAATCCCATCTGGACGGCCCGGTCCCGCAGATCCGCGGTCGGATACGCGGTGATCAGGATGGTGATGGCGTCGGGCTGCTGTTTCCTGATCTGGCCGAGGAGGGTAAGGCCGTCCATGTCGGGAAGCCAGTAATCGCAAAGGATGATGTCGACCCGTTCCTTCCTCAACATCTCCTTCGCAAGCGTGGCGTTTTCGAATCCCAGCAGCTCGCAGCCGTGGTATTGGAAAAACATGCGCAGGCCGTTCTGGATCCACTGGTCGTCCTCGATGAGAACGACTTTCATTCCTTGGAGGCACTTGTAGAGGTCCATCGTTTGACCCTCGCAAGGGAGTTTTTGCATGCCTCTATCCTGAGCAAATGGCATACCAAGAGGCGGCTCATGGGTAATCCCCTTCATCATTCAATGGATATCCACTTCATCCCGGGACCGGCGCCGGCGGGGAGGCGGGCCGATATAGAAGAATTGCGACGGAAAATTAGGAAAATTGCGAAACGGGGGATCCGGGGATCCCGGGGGTGGTTTACAACCCCAGTTTCCTTCTTCGATAGCGGAAGGTGTGGTGGTTGATGTTGAGCAGCTTCGCCGCCCGGCTTTCGTTGCCGCCGCTGCGGTCCAGGGCTTCCTCGAAATACCGCCTCTCCAGCGTCTCCTGGACCGACGCCAGGTCGATCCCTTCCGGGGGGATCGCGGGTAACATCGGATCTCCCGGCTCCGGCTTTCCCCGGTCGCCCGGCCCCGCGCCCTCGAGCCCCAGGTCCCGGAGCGCCAGCTCGGTTCCGCTCCCGATCAGGACCGCCCGCTCCATGATGTTTTTCAGCTCGCGGACGTTCCCTTTCCATCGGTAGGCCAACAACGCCGCTTCCGCGTCGGGAGCGATGCCGGTGAACGACTTGCCGAACTTCCGGTTGAACTCCAGGAGAAAATGCCGGGCCATGGGGACGATGTCGTCGGGCCGCTCGGAAAGCGACGGCACCGTCACCTTCACCACGGCGAGCCGGTAGTAGAGGTCTTCCC
>PQAK01000029.1:15757-28474 GCA_003105225.1 Deltaproteobacteria bacterium
CTCCACCAGCCCCTTCTTCCCCGCGGCGCTCGCCCCGCTGAACGCTCCCTTCTCGTACCCGAACAATTCGCTCTCGATCAGCTCCTTCGGGATGGCCGCGCAGTTCACGCTGACCAGCGGCCCCTTGAAATTCGGGCTCCGGTAATGGATGGCGCTCGCGATCAGCTCTTTTCCCGTCCCGGTCTCCCCCAGGATCAGGATCGGCGTGTCGGGGCTTTTGGCCAGGTTCGACACGAACTCCATCACGTCCTGGATCGTGTGGCTTTCCCCGATGAAAAAGGGGAGGTTCTCCCTGAGGTATTTCTCCTGGAGGTCCCGGACCGCCTTCTTCAGCCGGATCGACTCGAAGGCGTTGCGGATGCTGACGTCGAGGGTATCCATGTGGAGAGGTTTCACGACGTAATCGTAGGCCCCCGCCTTCATCGCGGCGACCACGCTTTTCACGTCTTCGTAGGCGGTGATCACGATGACCAGGATTTCCGGGGAGAAGGCCTTCAATTCCCGGAGGGCGTCGATGCCGCTCATCCCCGGGAGCCCCAGGTCGAGCAGGACCAGGTCGGGCGGCTCCTCCCTGGCGGCGGCAAGCGCCGGTTCCGCCGCGGGGAACGCCCGGACGCGGTATCGGGATTTGAGGGAGTGGAACAGCCCGTCCCGGATAGTCTCCTCGTCGTCCACGATATGGATCGAGTACGAAATCATGTCCCCCGATTCTACCACCGGTCTATGTCGAGCCCGCGCCGACCTCCGTCTTGAGGGGCAGCTCGATCCGGAACTCGGCCCCGCCCCACCGGCCGGTCTCGACGCGGATGGTCCCGCCGTGGTCCGTGATGATCCGGTGGCACAGGCTCAGGCCGATCCCGTAGCCGTCCCTCCGGGTCGTGAAAAAGGGGTCGAAGATCTTGTTCCGCACGGCGGGCGGAATCCCCGGGCCGGAGTCGGAGACGCAGATCACCGCGCAGCCGCCTTCCACGCGGGTCGCCACCGAAAGCCTCTTGGGGGAGTCCTGGCGCTCCATGGCCTGGGCCGCGTTGGTGATCAGGTTCATGACCACCTGCGTGATCAGGGAAGCGTCCGCGGAGCACTTCGGCAGGGGAGCGAGGTTCGACCGGTCCAGGGTGACTCCGCGCTTTCGAAGGAACGTCGCCGAGAAGTCGATCGCCTCCTCGACCGCGAGTGCGATATCCGTCATGTTCATTCGGGGCGTGCCCGGCCGGGAGAAATCCATGACCTTCTTGATGACCCCCTCGATCCGGTGGGAGGCGGACTTGATCTGCCCGAGGATCCGGTCGGACTGCTCCCGGGTCTCCCCCCCCAGCCCTCCGTCTTCCTCGAGTGCCTTTTCCAGCGCCGACAGGTGGATGTTGATCCCGGAGAGGGGGTTCCGGATCTCGTGCGCGATCCCCGCGGCCACGTGGCCCAGCGAGGCCATCTTCTCGCGGACCAGGAACTGGTACTCCATCTCCTTCAGCCGGGTGATGTCCGCCATGATCACCAGGGCCGCTTCCATTCCCCGGTACTCCATCGGACCGGTGATCACGTGCACCCACCGCATGTCCACGCCGTCGTGCGCCTTCCCGTACGCGTAGAAGCGAAGGTCCGATTCCCGCTCCCTGCGGCCCCCCGCGGCGATCGCGGCGCAGAGGTCCTTGAACTTCGCGACGTCCTCCGGATGGATGTCCGGAAACGCCTCGAAGTCGAAGTCCTCCGGCATCGGGCCGAACAGCCTTCTCTGCTCCGGGTTCTGAAAGACGATCCGTCCGCCCTGGACGATGGAGATCCCCGCGGGCGAATGTTCGACCAGCGCGCGGAACCGCTCCTCGCTCTCCTTGAGCTCCCGCTCCGATTCCCGGCGGATCCGGAGCTCGTCCCGCAGCTTCTCCGCAAGGCCGTTGAGCTCCGCCGTGCGCTCGGCCACCCGGAATTCCAGCCCTTCCTTCGCCGCCTGCAGATCCTCCGCCGCGCGCTTGCTCTCGGTGATGTCGCGGGCGACGTGCACGGAAGCGATCCTTTCCCCCCCGCGGCCGAACAGCGGGGTCGTGCTGACCAGGAAGTCTCCCCCGAGGCGGTCTTCATGCACTTCCACGGTATGCCGCCGGCCATCCCGCATCGACAAGACATGGGGGCAGAACCCGGGAGGCTCGGACAGCCCGTGGACGGATTCATGACAGTGCAGCCCGACGCACTCCCCGGGAGTCTTTCCCAGGCGCTGCGCCATCGCCTCGTTCACCCGTAGAATCCGGTGCCGGTCGTCCAGGATCGCGATCATTTCCGGCACCGCGTCGAAGGTCCGCTCCCATTCCTCTTTCGCCCGGGCGAGCGACTCCCCCGCCCGGATCCGATCCTCGACCTCCTGCTGCAGCCGCCGGTTCAGCTCGTATTTCCGGACGAGATCGGTCCCGACGATCGCCTGGTAGACGAGAAAGAACGAGAGAATCTCCAGGAAATGGCCGGCCAGGTTGGACAGCCCGTAGACATCCGTGTACAGCGTGAACGCCATTTCGGAGGCGATCGCAACCCCCGCCGCGGAGACGAGGAGACGGAGGACCTGGGGGTCGAACCGTTCCTTTTTCTTCATCAGGAAGACGATCGAGGCCAGGAAGACGCCGGAAACGACGTATTCGCTCCCGACCTTGAAGGGGGTGAGCCCGACCCCCTCGATGAAGCAGTCCGGGAATATCTTCCACGCGAAAACGGAGGCCAGGAGGCAGGCGGTCGCCGCGGCATAGGCCGCAAAGGCGATCCGATGGTTCAGGCGCCTCCCCGCGAACCAGGGGGCGGCCAGGTACGTAACGGCGAACACGTACCGGTCGGCGATCCACAGCTGCGTCGGGAGATTCGCGCCGTGCCCCGGGAACACTCCCATCCCCTTGTAGGCCAGCAAGTGCAGGAGGTCCAACAACGCCACGAACAGCAGCCCGATTCCGAGGAACGAGAAGTAGGCATCCCCGAGCTGGCGGCGGGTGTTCCAGGACACCATGAAGACGGTTCCCGCGACGCTGACGCTGAACACCTCCGCGATGCCGTGGAACAGGAGGTAATTCCAGCGGCTGGCCAGGTACAACCCGAAGAAGACGAAAGCCGCCGCGATAAGGTGATGCACCTTCACGCGATTGCGGAATTGCATCGTCATTTCCCTGCCGGTTCCCTCCCGTTTCCCAGGGGAAGCTCGATCCGGAACTCGGCGCCTCCCCACCGGCTGGCGTCCACGGTCAGGGCGCCGTGGTGTTCCGTGACCACGCGCCGGCTGAAGCTCAAGCCGATGCCGTACCCGTCTTGCCGGGTGGTGTAGAACGGATCGAAGATCTTGTCCCGGATCTCCGGGGGAACCCCGGGGCCCGAGTCGGAAACGCAGACGACGATCCGGTTGTCCCGCACCTCCGATGCCACCCCGATGATTCTGTCCCCCTCCGCCCTCTCCAGCGCCTGTGCGGCGTTGGTGATCAGGTTCATGATCACCTGCGTGATCAGGGAGGCGTCCGCGGGGCATTTCGGCAGGGGTCCCAGCCTCGAACGGTCCAGCGTGATCCCGCGCTTCCGGAGGGTGACGGTGGAGAAGTCGATGGCCTCCTCGATCGCCCGGCCGATGTCCGCAAGGTCCGTCCGGATGGCCGTCGGCCGGGCGAATTCCATCACCTTCTTGATCACGGATTCGATCCGCTGGGAAGCGGACTGGATCTGCCGCGCGACCCTGTCCGCCTGAAGCCGCGCCTCCGCTCCCATGCCGTCCGCCTCCTCGAGGATCTTCTGGAGGGCGGACAGGTGGATGTTGATCCCCGAAAGGGGGTTCCGGATCTCGTGGGCGATCCCCGCGGCCACGTGGCCCAGGGAGGCCAATTTCTCGCGGAGAATGACCTGGTGCTCCATCTCCTTCAGCCGGGTGATGTTCACCATGTCCACCAGGAACGAAGGCTGTTCCCCGAACCGCAACGGGCAGGTGCTCGCATGCACCCACCGCAGATCGACCCGTTCGGACGATTTCCCGTACGGGTAGAACCGGAGGTCCATATCGAGCGCAAGCTCGCCGTTCCCCGAGACCGCCGCGCACAGCGCGGCGAACTTCGCCGTATCCTCCGGATGGACATCCCGGAACGCGGCGACTTCGAAGTTCTCCGGCATCGGGCCGAACATCTTCCTCTGCTCCGGGTTTTGGTAGACGATCCGGCCGTTCTGGACGATGAAGATGCCCACGGGCAACCCTTCCACCAGGGAGCGGAACCGCTCCTCGCTGGCCTGGAGCGCCCTCTCCACCCGTTTGCGCTCGATGCCGTAGCGCATCGACCGGACCAGCAGGCTCCCGTCGAATCGGCCCTTCACGAGATAGTCCTGCGCGCCCTCCCGAACCGCCCGCACCGCGGTCTCCTCGTCGTCGAACCCGGTGAGCACCACGACGGGGAGCATGGGATGGTTCGCGCGAACGGTCGACAGGGTCGCAAGCCCCTGGCTGTCCGGCAGGGAAAGATCGAGCAGGACCACGTCGGCCGCTTCGCGCCGGAGGAGTTCCAGGCCCGCCTCGAGCCGCTCCGCCCGTTCCAGCAGGAAGGAATCTCTCCCCGCGTCGCGCAGCATTTCCCGGATCAGGATGGCATCGCCCGGGTTGTCCTCGATCAGCAGGGCCCGGATCGTTCGATCGGTCACCGGGTCACTCCGGCCGCTCCTTGTTCGGCAGCACGACGATCGAGAACCAGAAATCCTCGATCGTGCTCACCACGTTCATGAACTGGGTCAGGTCGACCGGCTTGGTGATGTAGCAGTTCGCGTGGAGCTTGTAGCTCTTCAGGACGTCCTGCTCGTCCTGGGAGGTCGTAAGGACGACGACGGGGATGATTTTCAGTTTCGGGTCCTTCTTGATCTCCTCGAGCACCTCCCGGCCGTCTTTCTTCGGAAGGTTCAAATCGAGGAAGAGGATGTCGGGGCGCGGGGCCTTCGCGTGCTTCCCTTCACGGCGGAGGATCGCCATCGCTTCCTCCCCGTCCCAGGCCACGGTCAGGTGGTTGATCACCTTCCCCTCCTTCAACGCTTCCTCCGTCAACCGCACGTCGCCCGGATTGTCCTCGACAAGCAGGATCTCGATCGGCCTGGCGTTCCCTTCACCGGACATTCCCGTTCCCCCTTGTGCAGGCATGGATAGGTTGACGCACCCCCTATTGCCTCTCCGGAAGCGTGGCGACGGTCAGCCAGAAGTCCCCGATCGACCGCAGCACATTCATGAACTGGTCGAAATCGACGGGCTTGGTGATGTAGCAATTGGCATGGCGTTCGTAGGATTGGAGGATGTCCCGGCGGGACATGGAGGTCGTCACGACGACCACGGGGATCTTCTTCAGCCGGTCGTCCTGCTTGATTTCGGAGAGCACCTCCAGCCCGCTCTTGCGAGGCAGGTTCAGGTCGAGCAGGATGATCTGGGGCAGGGTTTCGCCCGGCGCTCGCAGGATGGCCATGGCTTCCTCCCCGTCTTCGGCCACCTGCATCCTGTGGGGGATTCCGCTCTCCCGGAAGACCTCCTTGACCAGGAGCACGTCCCCCGGATTGTCCTCCACGAGCAGCATGTCGACCGGATTCAGCCTGTGGATACCCCTGTCCATGGCCCTCGTCTACATCCCGGGGAGCGAAATGTAAAAGGTGCTGCCCGCGCCCGGCTCGGACTCGACCCGGATGCTCCCCCCGTGGCGCTCGGCGATCCGTTTGCAAAGAGCCAGCCCGATCCCCGTCCCGGGGTACTTCTGCCTCGTGTGAAGACGCTGAAAGATGACGAAGATCCTCTCGAAATATTCCGGCTTGATGCCGATGCCGTTGTCGGACACGGAGAAGATCCATGCGTTTCCGTTGCGCTTCGCGGACACGTGAACCCGGGGCGGCGCATCGCTCCGGAACTTTATGGCATTCCCTACGAGGTTCTGGAAGAGCTGGATCATCTGGGTCGGATCGGCCGCGACGGTCGGCATGGGATCGCAGGTGACGGTCGCGTGGTTTTCCCGGATCGCCGCTTCGAGGTTGACGATCGCCTCCTCCACGACGGAGGAAAAATCGGTCGAGGAGAACTCGCCCCCTTGCGACATGACCCGGGAAAAGGCCAGCAGGTCCAGGATGAGCGTCTGCATCCGCTTGACCCCGTCGACGGCGAACTCGATGAACTGGTCGGCGTCCTCGTCGAGTTTTCCCTTGTAGCGCCTGCCCAGCAGCTGCGTGTAGCTTGCCACCATCCGAAGAGGTTCCTGAAGGTCGTGCGAGGCGACGTACGCGAACTGTTCCAGCTCCTCGTTGGACCTCTCGAGCGCCCGGCTCTTTTCCGTCAAGGCCTGTTCGGCGAGCTTGCGCTCCTGGACCTCCCTCAGCAGCTCGCGGTTCGTCGCCTCGACCTTGACCTTTTCCGCGTCGAAGTCGTCCAGAATGTTCAGGACCGCCTTCTGCGTGGCTTCGAGCCGCTGCTTCTCCAGCATGAAATCATCCAGGATATTGAGGATCGCTTTCTGGGTCGCCTCCAGGTGGAGTTTCTCGGACCCGGAGTCGTCCAGGATGTTGAGGATCGCCCTCGAGTATTCTTCGAGGTCGACGCTTCCCGGGGACCGGGCGAATTGCGCCTCGGGCTGCGTCACCGGGCGGACCGTTCGTGCGGCGTGGCCTTTTTCAGCTCCTCGATCTCTTTCTTCAGCTCGATCATCTTGAGCTCGCGCCCGACGGTGAGCTTCTGGAACCTTTCGAGTTCGACCAGCCGTTCGAGCTCCTTCGTCCGCTGCTCGGCCACCTCGGCCTCGGCCCGTTTCTGGGCGGTCACGTCGCGGGCCGCGGCGAACACGCCCAGGACGCTTCCCTCGGCGTCTTTATACACCGAGGCGTTGTAGAGCACGTCGGTCAGCCGGCCGTCCCGGTGCCGGATGGTCAAGGGGTAGTCGGTGACGAACCCCWTCGMGAAGACCTGCTGGTACCCTTCSCGGGCCTTCTCCGGCTCCGTGAAGTAGTCCGAGAAGTCGGTCCCGATCAGCTTCTCCCGGAGGACGCCGGTGAYCTTGATCGTGGCCTCGTTGACGTCGGTGATCTTCCCCTCGGCGCTGATCGTCACCAGGGGGTCGAGGGAGGCCTCGATGAGGCTGCGGGCGTACTGGGACGCCTGCTTCTGCTCCGTCACGTCGCGGGCCGCGGCGAACACGCCCAGCACGTTGCCCCGGGCATCCTTGTACACCGAGGCGTTGTAGAGCACGTCGGTCAGCCGGCCGTCCCGGTGCCGGATGGTCAAGGGGTAGTCGGTGACGAACCCCTTCGAGAAGACCTGCTGGTACCCTTCCCGGGCCTTCTCCGGCTCCGTGAAGTAGTCCGAGAAGTCGGTCCCGATCAGCTTCTCCCGGAGGACGCCGGTGACCTTGATCGTGGCCTCGTTGACGTCGGTGATCTTCCCCTCGGGGCTGATCGTCACCAGGGGGTCGAGCGATGCCTCGATGAGGCTGCGGGCGTACTGGGAAGCGGTGCGCAACTGCTCGTCGGCGCGCTTGCGCTCGGTGATGTCCCGCGCGATGGAGGAGACCCCGACCAGCTTGCCGCTCTTGTCGAAAATGGGAGAGACGGTCAGGGACACGGAGATCGTCTTGCCGTCCTTGCGGAGACGGACCGTTTCGTAGTGCTCGACCCGCTCGCCGCTCCGGATCTTCGCCAGGATGATATCCATTTCATCGGGACGTTCCGGGTGGATGATCGTGGAGATCGGCTTCCCGACGATCTCGTCGGACGAATAGCCGTAGATCAGCTCCGCGGCGCGGTTCCAGCTCATGATGACGCCGTCCGCGGTCTTGCTGATGATGGCGTCGTCGGAGGAATCGACGATGCCCGCCAAAAGCGAAGTCCGGGAATCCATCTCTTCATCCGCGCGCTTGCGCTCCGTGACGTCGCGCGCGATCGTCGAGGCGCCGACCAGCGTTCCGTTCGTGTCGAGAATGGGGGAAACCGTCAGGGAGACGGAGATCGTCCTGCCGTCCTTCCGGACGCGGACCGTTTCGTAGTGCTCGACCCGCTCGCCGTTGCGGATCTTTTCCAGGATGCGATCCATTTCATCGGGACGGTCGGGGTGAATGATGAGGGAGACCGGTTTCCCGAGGATCTCGTCGGCCGAATACCCGTAGATCACCTCGGCCGCGCGGTTCCAGCTCGTGATGACGCCGTCGGGAGTTTTGCTGATGATGGCGTCGTCGGAGGAATCGACGATGCACGCCAAAAGAGAGGTCCTGGGGTCCGACCTTTCCGATTTTCGTCGATTCTTTTCGAGCCCGGTTCGCATCCCCCCTCACCTCCTGCGCGGTTGGATACTATGATATATGATCGGTTATGATTAACAAAAGAAAATGAGAATCGATCCCAACAACCGCATGGACCCCCACGGAAGATATCGCAACCTGACTACTTCCCGCGGCTACTCCACGGTGACGCTCTTGGCGAGGTTCCGCGGCTGGTCGACGTCGGTGCCCTTGAGCACCGCCATGTGGTACGCCAGGAGCTGCAGCGGGACGACCTCGAGGATCGGCCGGGTGTAGCTGCCGCAGGGAGGCAGGAAGACGACGTCTTCCGCCTTGTCGGCAAGGGTCCGGTCCCCCGCGGTCCCCACCGCGATCACCCGTCCCCCGCGGGTCCGGGCCTCTTCCAGGTTCGACAGGGTCTTTTCGTAGCTATCGCCCTTCGCGCACAGCACGAGCACCGGCATCCGCTCGTCGATCAGGGCGATCGGCCCGTGCTTCATCTCCCCCGCCGGGTACCCTTCCGCGTGGATGTAGGAGATCTCCTTGAGCTTCAACGCGCCTTCCAGCGCGATGGGATACGAGACCCCGCGTCCCAGATAGAGGAAGTCCCTTGCATCCTTGTATTTCCGGGCGATCGCCGCGATCGCCGCCTCGTTTTTCAGCACCTCCTCGATCTTCCGGGGCAGCTCGCTCAGGTCCTGGAGATGGGCCGCCGCCTCCTCCATCGTCCGGGTTCCGCGGGCGGCGGCCAGGTGCAGCCCCAAGAGATAGAGCGCCACGAGCTGCGTCGTGAACGCCTTGGTGGACGCCACGCCGATTTCGGGACCGGCGTGCGTGTAGATCACGCCGTCGGACTCCCGTGCGATCGTCGAGGAGACGACGTTGCAGATGGAGATCGCTACGGCCCCCTTCTTTCTCGCCTCGCGCAGGCCCGCGAGCGTATCCGCGGTCTCGCCCGACTGCGAGATGGGGACGCACAGGGTCCCTTCCTCGACCACCGGGTCGCGGTACCGGTATTCCGAGCCCAGGTCCACCTCGACCGGCAGCCGCGCCAGTCCCTCGATCATGAACTTGCCGATGAGTCCCGCATGCCAGGAGGTCCCGCATGCGACGATCAGGACTTTTTTAAGCCTGCGGAGCCGCTCGTCCGGCATCGGGAGGGTTTCGAAGAAAACTTCCCCCGACTCCGGGAGCATCCGGCCGGCCAGGGTGTCCAGGATCGCCCGCGGCTGCTCGTGGATCTCCTTCAGCATGAAGTGGCGGTAGCCGCCCTTCTCCGCCATCACGGGCGACCAGTCGATGTGCTGCGGGGAGCGGCGCCTGGGGGCGCCGGAGAAATCGGTCACCTCCACCCCGTCCGGGCTCGCGACGACCATCTCCCCGTCCTCCAGGAAAATGGCCTCCCGGGTATGGGAGAGCAGCGGCGGGAGGTCGGAGGCCAGGAAGGTCTCCCCGTCCCCGATCCCCACCACCATGGGGCAGTTAAGCCGCGCGCCGACGAGCGTGCCCGGTTCTTTGAGGGAGATCGCCAGGAAGGCGTAGGACCCTCTCAGCTCGGCGACCGTCCTTCTCGCCGCCTCCGCCAGGGACAGCCCGGCGGCCGCATGCTCGTCGAGGAGGTGGGCGATCACCTCCGTGTCCGTCTCGGAGCAGAACGTCCGCCCCATCCCGCAGAGGCGTTTTTTCAGCGACTGGTGGTTCTCGATGATCCCGTTGTGGACGACCGCCACGCCGCCGGAGCGGTGGGGGTGGGCGTTCTCGTCGGAGGGGCGGCCGTGGGTGGCCCACCGCGTGTGCCCCACCCCGCACGTCCCCGATACGGGCTCGCGGGCGACCAGCTCCACGAGCCTGGCGAGTTTCCCCTCGCTCTTGCGGATCGCGATGTCCCCGTCGTCATGGATCGCGATCCCCGCCGAGTCGTACCCGCGGTACTCCAGCTTGCTCAGGCCGTCGAGCAGGGTCCCCACGCACTGCCGGGGGCCCGTGTATCCGACGATGCCGCACATTATTTCGTCTTTCCTCCCCCGGATCTCCCCGGGACTTTCAGGCCCGCTTTCGCCAGCAGCTCGGGCTTTTTCCGCGCGACCCAGTCCGGCAGGTTCTTCTGTTCCGCCCGCGACAGGGCCAGCGCGTACGGCGGCACGTTTTTCGTGATCGTGGCTCCGGCCCCGATGAGCGCCCCTTTCCCGACGACGACGGGGGCGATGAACTGCGTGTCGCTCCCGACGAACACGCCGTCCCCGATGACGGTCTTGTGCTTGGCGATGCCGTCGTAGTTGCAGGTGATCGTCCCCGCCCCGATGTTCACCTTGCGCCCGACCTGCGAATCGCCGATGTAGGCCAGGTGGTTGGCCTTCGACCCCTTTCCGATCCGGCTTTTCTTGACCTCGACGAAGTTGCCGATGTGGGCGCCTTCGCCGATGTCCGCCTCCGGCCGCAGGCGGGCGAACGGGCCCACGACGGCTCCCTTGCGGACCCGCGCGTTGGTCATGACGGAGTAGGGCAGCAGCTGCGCCCCGTCCTCCACGCGGGAGTTCTCGACGACGCACCCGAAACGGATCCTCGCCCCGCGCCCGATCCGCGTCGCGCCCAGGAGGGCGGCCCCGGGCTCGATGACGGTATCCGGGCCGACCGAGACGTCCGCCTCGATGTAGGTGCGGGCGGGGTCGACGACGGTCACGCCCGCATCGAGCAGCGCGCCGATCTTCGCGCGCAGCAGGATCCCCGTGGCCTCGGCCAGCTCCCGCCGGGAATTGATCCCGCGCACCTCGTCGGGATCGCCTGCCACGACCGGCACGACGATCCTTCCCTCCTCGAGCGCCTGCACCACGAGGTCGGTCAGGTAGAGCTCGCGTTGCGCGTTCACGTCGGTCAGGCGCGGCAGGGTCCGCGCCAGGAACGCCCGGTCGAACGCGTACGCGCCGGAGTTGACCTCGGGGATCCGCCGCACGGAGGCGTCGGCATCCCGCTCCTCGACGATGCGGGCGACGGCGCCGTCGGCGTTCCGCACCACGCGGCCGTACCCGGACGGATCGGGCAGGATCCCCGTCAGCACCGCGGCGGCGGCCTTCGCCTTCCGCCGGGCCGCGATCAACGCCCGCAGGGTCGCCGGGCGGAGGAGGGGCGCGTCCCCGCACAGGACGACCACCTCGCGCGCCCTGGACGAGACCGACGAAAGTCCCGCGCGCGCGGCGTCCCCGGTCCCGAGCTGGAGCTCCTGGACCGCCACCCGTCCCCCGAATCGCGCGACCGTGCCGGCCAGCAGGTCCCGCCCATGCCCGAGGACGAACACCATTTCCGGGATCCCGGCGGATGCCACCGTTCGCGCGACGTGCCACAGCATCGGCTGCCCGAGTACGGAGTGCGCCACCTTGGGAATGGCGGATTTCATCCGCTTCCCCATGCCCGCCGCCAGGATCACCGCGGAAACCCCAGTCATCGACCTGCCCCCCCCGGGATGGTAGAATGCCTTGCTTCCCGATACAGAGGAGTGTACCCGTTTTTCGCGGGGAATGGGAATGGCGAATGGGGCGGACATAAAGGAGCTGCTCGACCGGATCGAGGCGAAGATCGCCGAGGTCCGGCGCCAGTACGACCTTTTTTTCCAGGGGACGCGGCGCTCGGAGCCCGCCGACAAGCGCCGGGAGATCGAGGACGCCGTCCGCCGGATGGGACAGCGCAAGATCACCAACACCAACGACCAGTTCCGGTTCAACAACCTGCAGTGCCGGTTCTACTCCTATATCAACCTGTGGGCGCGCATGGTCCGGGACATGGAGGAAGGGCGCATGGCGCGCGATGCCTCCGGCGCGCTGGTGCGCGGCGGCACGTCCCTCCAGGACCCCGTGGACCCCTCCCACATGAACCAGGTGATCGTGGAGCTCATGGAGGCCAGAAAAACGTGCGGGCTTCCCGCCGGCGAGGGGGAGCTTTCCGCCACCCGCGAGGCGCTGCAGGCGCGCGCGCGGGAGATCGCCGGGAAGTCCGGCGGCAGGAAAGTGGAGTTCCGGGTCAGCGTCGAGGAGGGAAAGCCGAAGATCAAGGCGGTCGTGCGCTGAAGGGGCCTATTCCGCCGCGGCCATCCGGGCCATCGACCGCTGCAGCGCGGAAGCGGCCGTCGCGACCGCATCGTCGTCGAGCGACGCGTCCTTCAGGGTTTCCTCGGCCCGGGCCTGGGCGCGGCGGGCGCGTTCGAGGTCGATCTCCTCGGCTTTCTCGGCCACGTCGGCCATCACCACGACCCGCTCGGGCGTCACCTCGGCGAACCCGCCGCCCACCGCGACCTTCCGCACGTCGCTTCCCTTGCGGTACCGCAGGATCCCGATGGAGAGGATCGCCAGGTAGTAGGTGTGCTCCGGCAGGACGCCGAATTCGCCCTCGAAGCCGGGGGCGACCACCTCGTCCACCTCCTCCGACACGAGCAGCCGCTCGGGCGTTACCAGTTCCAGCCGGATCGTCGATGCCATTCCGTTCCTTCCCCTGTGGTCCTGCGAAGCAG
>PQAK01000029.1:28503-28837 GCA_003105225.1 Deltaproteobacteria bacterium
CCTGCGAAGCAGGATGCGCCGCAATGCCCTCCCCCGAAGCAGAAGGTCAGACGGCGAGGAGCTTCTTCCCCTTCTCGATCGCTTCCTCGATCGTCCCGACCATGTAGAAGGCCTGCTCCGGCAGGTCGTCGTGCTTGCCGTCCACGATCTCCTTGAACGACCGGATCGTCTCCTCGAGCCGCACGTACTTGCCCGGGATGCCGGTGAACTGCTCGGCGACGAAGAACGGCTGCGACAGGAACCGCTGGATCTTGCGGGCCCGGGCCACGATGAGCTTGTCGTCCTCGGAGAGCTCGTCCATGCCGAGGATGGCGATGATGTCCTGCAGGTCCTT